>JAKSQT010000020.1 GCA_024403995.1 Ruminococcus sp. | reverse complement strand
GCAACACCGCACAAAGCACGTCTGACGACTTTGTACGTCATAAACTTGTATATTTTCCGTCATATTACACAGAAATTCCTTGCCATACGTAAGTATGCCTGCGAAATTTCTATGCAATCTGACGAAAAATCTGACTGCGTTTCTGCCGCACACTCTTTGTGCGGTGTTGCCTTAATCTATAAAAGTAAATGTTGTTGCCGTGTCTATTCATCCTGACAGGGTTGACTTATAGAAATATATATGTTATAATATAAATATAAGGGCACCTCTAAAAACCCGTTTTGAGTAAGAAAAAGCAGATAGGTACAGTAGATGCAAGAAAAGCCATCGAAGGCGTGCTTTCGCACTACGAGAGGGCTTGACGCAGCAGATGCTGTACATAGCTGTTTTTTCTCAGAAGGGGTTTTTAGAGGTGCCCATAATTACAATACTATGCGATAATTTTGTATATACGGAGGAATTATTATGAGAATTGCAGTAACATATGATAACGGAATGATTTTTCAGCATTTCGGTCATACCGAACAATTCAAATTCTATGATATTCAGGACGGAAAAGTTGTTTCCGAACAGGTGATAAATACTAACGGCAGCGGTCACGGTGCTCTTGCAGGTTTTCTGCTTGTAAATGGTGTCAATACCCTTATCTGCGGAGGAATAGGCGGCGGTGCACAGATGGCTCTCGCTCAGGCAGGCATAAAGCTTTATGCAGGAAATTCGGGAAGTGCTGACGTAGCTGTTATGACACTTCTCAGCGGTACTCTCGCACAGAATTCCAATCCGACCTGTGACCATCATCATGACCACGAAGCAGAGCATTCATGTGGGGAACATGGCTGCGGAAACGGAAGCTGCCACTGAATTTACAGGAGGAGAATGGAGTTGAGGGGAATTGAAGCACAGGAATTTCAGCGTTGAAAATGACGGATTTTACGGTGCATACTGGAAAAACAGCACAGAGACAAATGCAGGTATCATCGCAATGGTTGGTGACGATATAGAAGACCATATGGCAAAAAGTTTTGTGAAATGGTTTCACAGGCTTGGTCTGAATGTCATGACGATGTCTCCGGCAAAAAAAGACTACAGCCACCATAATTATCCGCTTGAAAGAATTGAAACGGCTATGAAATGGCTTATGGAACAGGGTAATCTGAAAGTAGGCATAATCGGTGCATCAACAACAGCTATGGTGTCACTTGCAGCAGCTTCACGATTTCCTGATATTACGCTGACTATTGCACTTTCTCCAAGCGATTTCATATGGCAGGGCTTTGAAAGAGGAAATCTTGACGACTGCAAGGAATGGCCTGTTGAGGGCGAATCCACAGTATCATTCCGTGGAAAACCGCTGCCGTATATGCCGTTTGCACACAGACATCCCGATTACTGGTACAGTATTGTTGAAAAGGCAAGAGTACACGGAGATATGACATATTCACGGCATCTTTTTGATGTGCCTGAACAGCGTGGATGGCTGAAAGAGGAGCACATGATAGAAATCGAAAAAATCAGGGGAAGACTTGTTCTTGTCGGTGCAGATGACGATGTACTCTGGGATACAGTCCGCTATATACAGCGCATGGAGCAGCGTCTGAAAAAGCTTGAGCATTATTGCAGCTATGCAGCCTATACATATGAACACGGCACACATTTTGTTTTTCCGCAGTCTGCTTTGCAGATAATGCTGCCTGTGGGGGCGGACAGATTTGTGAACATGGCTTTTTCTGATGCGAAGAATTTCCCTGAAGAATGCAAAAAAACACGAATTGATATCGATGAGAAACTTAAAGCTGAGATCGCAAACTGGAAAGACGGAAAATTAAACAAATAATCAACACCGCACAGAATTTACTGAAATTTTGTGCGGCTTTTTTGTTCCTCCAATAAAACTTCTTAGTTGTTTATACTTCTTTTTATTGGTAAAATTAAATATATAATGTTAAGAAAATTCAGAAAAATATATAGAAAAAACTTGATTTTTACTTAAAAACATGATACAATGAAAATACAAAATTCTATCCGTTTAAAGAAATATACAGGGAGGAATATATGATGAAGAAGATGATAAAAAAATCACTGATCGTTATTGCGGCGCTTTCTCTTTCGGCTGTTTATGCAGTACCGTCAGCGCCTTTGATACTGCCAAAGCATAGAATTACAGCAGAAGCCGCAGATGTTGAATATATCATTGATGACAACGGTGACGGAACTGTTTCTGTTAAAAAACTGAAATATGCAGCTTCGGGAAATGTTGAAATTCCTTCTGAAATTGACGGCAAAAAAGTTACTTTGATAAAAGAAAACGCTTTTAATGGTCAGAGCAAAATTACTTCTCTGAAAGTTCCTGATAATGTAACTATTGAAGGCTGGGCTTTCATTTATATGGATGAACTTGAATGCGTGGAGTTAGGCAGCGGCTGTTCAATAGTTCAAAATGAAAAAAATGTAACCTCTCTTTTCTATAAGTCAGATAAGCTTGCTTCTGTAACTATCGGTGAAAACTGCAATATTGCCAAAAACACTTTTGCAGATCTGCCTGCACTTACTTCCGTTAAAATAGGCGGCGGAACAACTGTTGCAAGCAATGCATTCAGGAACTGTCCGAATCTGGAAACTATTTCGTGTACGGGCAGAGTAAACTTCATGGGCGATCCAGGCGGAGGTACTTCTTTAAGCGTTGATAATCCCCGTGATGAGCTTACGTATCAGTACAGTGATATCGATTACAACTTAACGGCACAGTCTGAGTCTGTGAAATGCCCTGATGATCATTCAGTAAAACTGAATACATACGGCAGACTTCCGGGACAGAATTATCTAAATTCCAGCCGTGATACAAATGAATACGGCGGAATATGGAGACCTGATACGGTTCAGGAACTGACGGACAGCGAGGGAAATGATTATGCGGCATATGGCTATTTTGACCATGAAGCCAAATATTTCGGCATTCAGAATACGGCAGGCTGGTGCTGTATACTTCCGGAAGATTCAACACAGGGACCTCTTGTTTTTGAAAAGGAAGACTGGTCATTCGGCGCAGCAGCAATTGATGAAAACGACTTCCTTTACATAATGTGGGCATACACAATTCCTGACAGCAGAGAAGAAACTTCCCATGTTTCAGGCGAGGACAACGTCTGCGTTGAGAAATATGACTTGAGCGGCAAATTGATCGATTCGCAGACGGTAGATTTCAGAACGACAAATGCTCTGCGTCCTTTTGCGGCAGGAAACGCAAATATGTGTGTAAAGAACGGCGTTCTCGGCTTGTTCTTCAACACCGAATGGTATCATGATGAAAACGGTACGAATCATCAGGGAATTGTAACCTGTATGTTTGATGCGGATGACCTCACTCTGAAGCAGTGCTGGAACAACGAAGGCTCACACTCTTTCGGAAATACTGCTATTGTCACTGATTACGGCATGGCTGTCCTCCAGATGGGCGATGCTTACAGCCGTGCAGTCAACCTGAATACTTATAAGATAGATTCGCCTGACAGCATTATAGAAAGCTATCTCGGAGCAAACGGAGATACGAATATTTTCACAAGCCCCGGTACATATGAGGGTGATGGAAATCCTACCTATTGTCAGCTCGGAAACGTTGCTGAAAGTGAATCTACTATGGCATTTTCAGGAAGCGGCACAAGAGAATTTACATCAGGTACATTCAAAAATTCATCATCTAAAACAGGAAAGTATGATGCGTTCATAATAATCAAGGACAAGTCTCTTTCAGAAAAATTCAGTGAGGATATTGGCGGCGAGACAAGGATTGATGCTAAAACGGGCAATAATGTCGATTCCAATATATTCTGGCTTACAGATTCAGCACATGACAGCGGACTTGTGCCTGGACAGACAAAGCTTGTGACACTGGATGACGGTTCATATTGTGTGCTCTGGGAAGAATGGAGAAACGGAAAATTTGAGTCGCTCAAATATGAGATATTCGATGAGGTAGGAAATGTTCTCCGCAGCGAGGGCAGGATAGGCGGTGCTCGTCTTTCCGATACATCAGTTGAACCAATTGTTGAGGGAGATGTGATAAAATGGGCTTGTGCCGACAAGGCAGCAAACTCAATTATCTGGTATTCTGTTGATCTTGAACAGGAAAACAGCAATACAGAGCATGCGGCTGTCAAAGCCGGTGCATCTGTTTCACTCACAGGCATGATAGGACTGAATTTCTATATCGATATTCCGGATTCACTGGTAAATCAGGGAGTTTATGCCGTTTTGAACGGCCCGAACGGTCAGCAGAAACTCTATGCAGATCCAAGCTATAAAGTTTCGGATGGACGCTACTGCTTTACTTATGAGGTATCGTCAGTGCAGACCGCTAAAGATATCAGCCTGAAACTTGTTGATGAAAAAGGCGAAAAAATAGACATACTTCGTGAGGACGGAAGCAATTATACCGATAATACGCTTAAAATATCTGTTCAGAAGTATCTGGAATCGCTTGATGTTTCAAAGGATGAAAAGCTCGGAACGCTTGTTTCTTCGATGAAAACATATTTTGCATATGCTGAGAAGTATTTCTTTGATACTCCGCTTTCAAGCAATGTTGATAAAGTAAGCCGTTATAAAGCAGATTATTTCAGGAATTTTAAATTTGCAAAAGACAGTACTATTCCAAATACGATAGAATTTAAACAGATCTCGCTCGTTCTTGATTCAAGAATGGACTGCCGTCTCTATTTTACGTGCAGTGATGATATAAAAAATCACAGTTCAGCGTTTGATATCAAGCAGAAGGGCGATCTGTACTATATCGAAATACCTGATATTAGTCCGGAAGCTATGAATACATATTATTCAATTGAATTTGACAGCAATTCAGTTTGCTTTGGTCCGTATTCCTATGTTTATTCAGTACTGAATAAATACAGCAGCAATTCTGAAAAGGCAGATCTGGTCGATCTTGTGTGTGCATTGTTTGAGTATGGAAATGCGGCAAGCAATTATGCCGGTAAATAATGATAAAGTTAAGTCAATGACTTGTTCATTTTATGCGGACAAGATTTAAGGAGAGGAAGATAGCTATGAAGAAAGTTTATGAGCCATGTTATATTAAAGTTATCATTTTTGACACAGAAGATGTTGTGACTACAAGTGATATTTTTTTCCCTGAAACCGAGGGAGTAGATATTGATTAACTGAAATGTCGGTATATCGGCACATACACGAAAATGTATGTGCCGTTTTTTCTTGCTCAGAGCAGTTTTTCAGAGATATCATAAAGTTAAAATAAAAAAATATATTTTTTTGTGTAAGATTTGCATTTCTGAAAAGGAATGTGTATAATGAAAGATGAAAATGCATTGCTCATCATTTTTGACAGCCCGCCGGAAAACGGACATAATACTGCCGTGCGGTGCTGTTTAAGGGCCTGTCAGGCTCTAAAAGGAGGGATAGGATGGATCACGAGGATTATCGGAAAAATTTAACTGAGTCAAAAGATACTGCGTTCAGAATGCTTTTTGATGAATACTGTAATTATGTTTATACCATAGTTTTCAACAGATTGAGAAGCTGTGCAGAAAAAGAAGATATGGACGAATGTGTTGTTGATATATTTGCTGATGTATTTGCAGGATATAATTCCGAAAAGCAGTTTTCAGGAGAACTGAAAGGCTTTATCGGAACTGTTGCAAAAAGAAAGGCAGCGGATTATTATAAACGCATCGTCTCCAAAAAAAACAAGAGTATCTCAATTGATGATGAAAACTTTTCCCCGATAGAATCCGGTGAAAATATAGAAAGTACTGTAGCAGAAAAAGAAGTGGGCAGAATTCTTCTTGAAAAAATAACAGAACTTGGGGAACCTGATTCAACAATTATCATGCAGAAATATTATTACGGCAGATCATCCAAAGAAATTGCAGATATAGTGGTACTTACACCAAATGCAATAAATGTAAGATGTGCAAGAGCCGTGAAAAAGCTGAGAGACATTCTTGAAAAGAGCGGAATAACCATATGAGGAGGAGAATGTTATGAATGAGAAAGACATCGATCTGACGGCACTTGAAAATGCCGATGATGAAACTCTCGAACTTATGGCTGAAAAATATTCTGCTCTTGGTAATGAGAAGATGGATGATCTATTTGCAAGAAGTCTCGCAGAATTCCATTCAAGAAGCAATTCGGATTACAGAAATATCATTCAGAGCAGTCAGAGTTTCAGACAGCAAGGAACAGTGCCGGACAATAATGCTGATGCGGCTGAGACACCGGCAGTTCAGAATACTGAAATAATAAACAAACACGGAACTGTTTTTGAGAGTCGTACTACAGAATATTTTGAGATCGGCGATGAGAATGAACTGGTAGATTTTCCGGGCGTGAAAGAAAACGGCATCAGACAGAATGCTTCACTTCCCACCGAAAAAACAGACGGCGTTCTGACGGAAAGAACTGAACATCGCTGTATCAGACGTATTGATGAATTCTTTGAGTCAGACGGGGATAAGAATGACCTCAGACAACATCAAACGAAAAACAATGCAACAACAGGCGAAAACACCGTATCGCCGAAAAAAACAGATGGAAACCATGCTTCCGTCAACAATAATTCTCCTGCCGCAGTGAACGGCAGAGATATCAGGAAAACTTCTGAAACTGCCGCAGAATCCCATAATGGCATTGACAGAATTCTTGAAAACTATGTTGCGGAACTGAACAGCATCAAAATCGTGGGGACGGATGATGTGCTCGGTAAAGGCAGGGAAAAAAGTTATGAAAATAAAAATAAAAAAGAAAAAAATGATTCTGTATACAGCGGCAGTCGGAATGTCAGAGTTAAGGAGAGTTCTTTTGAGTGGC
Source organism: Ruminococcus sp. (assembly GCA_024403995.1). GTDB lineage: Bacteria > Bacillota > Clostridia > Oscillospirales > Ruminococcaceae > Ruminococcus. Next base: position 26,660 of record JAKSQT010000020.1, on the reverse strand, counting down.
TGACAAATAAAACCGATCCCCAAAAGGTCGATGATGAAGAAAAAGACAATATTTTTGCCAGAAGTATACAGAAGTATATAGACCGCATCAGGGACGATAATGCTCAGACAGAAACCGAATTCAATATTGAGATTTACAAAAAATCGCTCTGGAGAAAGTATGCTTCTGTTGCGGCAGGGGCAGTTCTCCTTATAGGAATATGCGGCGGAACGTATATGCATATCAGAAATGACCCAAGAAGATACGATTCTGAAAGTTCATCGTTCGATAGTAATGATAACGGATATTCAAAAAATGAACAAAAAGGCATTTTAACCGTACAAGATGTTATTTTTGATGATGTAGCATTTACTTCTGCCGTTTTTTCACCGCATCTTTTCTATGCAAGTTCAAGCGAAATATTGCAGATAGAAAATCTGCTTACTTCTTCAAAATGGGTAGATCTGGGGGCGCTCGTAAGTCGGGAACAGGGTGCTGTGATCTATATTTATAATGGCAATGAACCAATCAAAATCGAATTGTTTGCTGATAACAGGCTGCTGCTGAACAACGAAAGAATGTTCAGATCAGACAAAGATATTCTCAGCCCTATCAAAGAAATAATAGCTGATGCATCATCGGATGAATCAAGATATATGGTCTGGTGTGATGAAGAAAAACTGGAGTCCGGCAAAATATGGGGAATATCCGGAACTCCGAAAATGTTTGAAAAGCCTACATTCTTTGACGATGTAAAGAAAGAAAGCAATTATATCGAAAGGAGCATTCTGGATTCCGGCACGATAACTTCAGATATCAGAACCATTTCAGAAGAAACGGATGATTTTGTTATCGGAAAAATTAAGGATATTTCATATACCGAAAAACCGAACGGCAAATATCCGGTATATACCATGCTCAGTGTTGAGATGACCTACTCAAGAAAAAGCTCATTCACATACGGTGAAACCATAAAAATCTGTCTTCCGGGAGGCTTCCGTTCAAGTAAAGCAAAAGGCGGAGTCTTATACTATCATGAGTATGCTCTCAGCGGTGAAGAACCCATAATCGGTGAAAAGTATGGATTTTTCGTTAATTATGATGCCGACGGGGATTGTTATGCTCCGTACAGTGAATACGGAATGCTTTATTACACCGGTCATTATTTCTATCAGCGTGTTGGTGTGGAATACAAGTGCTGGACTCAAAACGAAATATTCAATTTACATTAAGTCAGTACCTTACAAAGTCGTCAGACGTGCTTTGTGCGGTGTTGCCTTAACATTGATTTACTGCACAGAAGTAATGCTCTGTGCAGTTTTTTTCTATTTTTTTGAAAAGACAAAAAAATATATTGAAATTATATGTGCTGTGTGTTATAATTAATATATATCAGTGGATATATATAATTTCTATTACATTTACAATAAAAGGAGTGTATAATAATGAAAAGAAAAATTGTTTCATCACTGGTTGCATTCAGTACAGTACTTTCAGCCGTATCTTCACTGCCTGCTATTGTTTCAGCAGAAGAATCACAGTCAGAACCGCTTAGTGTATCAATAAGCGTTGACGGAAATTGTTTTATCAGAAATACTGATATTACAATTGATATCGACATAAAAGGCGATGTTCCTGATGATGCGTGGATAACATTTGTACCGTCGGAAATTCCTCATACCGAAAAGGACAGCGACGAACATAACGTAGGATATTCATATCTGAAAGATATAAAGGACGGAAGAGTTACTCTTAAAGCACCGAGTTACAGCGGAAATTATGATATACGTGTATTTGACAGCGATTATTCCGATGATGCAAAGGAAATAGCCTGTCTGCCAATTCTGCTCAGAAACAGTTATCTTAAAGCGTCAGCCTCCGTGGACAGCCGTATCGTGAAGCCTTCAACTGATATAAATATCTTTGTTGAAATGTCAGGAGATATTCAGGACGATGCATGGATAACATTTATTCCGTCGGAAATAGAGCATACCGAAGCGGTGGCTGACGACTATAACGGAAAGTACATTTATCTGAAAAATATAGAGGATGGGGTAACAGTGCTCCGGACTCCTGAAAAAGAGGGATATTACGATATACGCATTTTTAACGGAGATGACAGAGGTACTGCCGAGGAAATATTCTATCTTCCGATAATCGTTACCGAAGATACCGGAACGACTGAAAAGCCCGGTAATATGCGTTCTGCACTGTCAAAAATTCAGGCAGAGGATATTGATTATTCCGACGGCCCGGATTATGCATCAACTGCAAATCCTGATGCAAAGGGCAGCGACGGCGGCTGTATAGGCTGGATATCCAACGGAAGCTGTACAGCATATTATGGCATTGATTTCGGTGATGTTCCTGTAAAGAACTTTATATGCTGTGCATCAAACAGTATGTGTGACAATGCGGAATTGGAAGTGCATATTGATAAGCCCGACGGGGTTTGTATCGGAACATTGAATGTGCCAAGGTCGGATTCATGGAATAATTATGAAGAAGACTCATGCGGTGTTCTTCCTGTTGCTGGTGTTCATGATGTATATTTCGTGTACAGAGGTTCAGCGGCTGCAATAATGAATGTGGACTATTTCATGTTCAATACCGATGAAACCGCCGATACGTCAATTAAAGGCGATATAAATAATGACGGACATTTCAATATCTCTGATGCGGTAGTGCTTCAGAAATGGCTGATAAATGCTAAGAATGCAGATGCAGTGAAATGGAAGAACGGGGATATGAACGAAGATGGCGTGCTTGATGTTTATGACCTTGTTCTTATGAAAAGTGCGCTTGTGATCGGACCTGACAAGGCATTTGTCACTGTTTCGGACATATCATGGGACAAAGAGAATAAAACAGTAACATTCATACCTGTTTTCGGTGGGAATTATGCGGAAGATGCATGGATAGGAGTAGTGCCGAAGGATACTCCGACCGATGAGCGTTCCGCAGACAATTATGATATGGATTATCTGTATCTCAGCAATATAGAAAGCGGCAAAAAGGCATCGCTGTCAACCGATAGTTCAGAAGGAATATTTGAACTGCGTGTATATGCTGATGACAACGGCGGCGAATTGCTTTTCTGCAAGGAATTTGGTAAAAACTGAGATCTGAACTGTCCGTGAAATTCGGCGGACGTTAAAAATGGAGAAAAATATATGAGTTCATCAATGAAAAAGCTTTTGGGCATTGTAATATTAGTAGTAATCGGTTTGTTTGCATTTTCATTTTTTAAAGATTCAAAAGAAGAAAAAAAGGCTAATGATTATGAAACAATTGAAACTGTCCGCAGTGCAGTCAGCAAGGCGGCTACGCTGAAAAATATGAGCGGTTACGGCAATCAGGCACAATGGTATGTTTTTGACCTGAGACTTATCTATCAGGATTCAAATAAATTCCTTGATGCAATAAGAGCTGAACTTGGCGAAGATTTCAATAACAAGCTTTCTACCGGAGATTATATTTTCGTCGGCATTCTTCCTTATAAGCAGTCATATAAGATATATGCAGGCGATCCGCAAGACGAGAATAACATGGTCTATCCTGAATGGAAATCGACCAAAATTCCAAAAAAATGATTTTGTCAGCGCTGTACATTTGTGTACGGCGCTTTTTTATTGATGCCGTATTGCTATTTTATACAAAAAATTTATCATATGCTATTGACAAAGTTATATATGTGTGTTATAATACAATATGTAATTCTATGTCTATTTTTAATATTTATTTCAAGAAAATGTGTTTAATATGCATTATAAAAAGAAAGGCAGTCTGTTCTGCATACTAAGGAATGAAATTATGACTGATAAGGAATTAAGGCGGTTAAGCCGAAAAGAACTTCTTGAACTTCTTATAGCAGAAGAAAAAGAAAAGCAAAAACTTGCAAAAGAACTTGAAGAAACACGCATTCAGCTCAGTGACAGGACGATAGATATTCAGAATGCCGGAACTCTTGCAGAGGCAGTTTTTTCACTTAACGGTGTGTACAAGGCTGTCGATGCGGCAGCTCAGCAATATCTTGAAAATATAAAAAAACGTGATGAAGAATGCAGGATACAATGTGAAAAAATACTTGATGATGCAAGAATTAAAGCTGATGAAATTATTTCCGAAGCAAAGAAAAAGGCTGAAAAATGGAAATAATTTCTAAGGCATCGCCGCATAATTTTTGTGTGATAATGCTGTATCATAAGAGGATGATCTGATGAAGCAGAAAAAAAACAATAAAAGCAAAGCAGCTCCTGAAATTGAACAGCTTGAATCTGAACTTAAACGTGTCAACAGAAATTCACGTTTCAGAAAGCTGCTGAGAAGTACGATATATACACTTATTGTTGTAGCAGCTTCTGCTGTACTCGTTGCCGTTCTGTTCATGCCTGTGCTCAGAATTTACGGAAATTCAATGTCCCCGACTCTGAGGGAAGGCGAAATAGTAGTATCGATAAAAGGCGCTGATATAGAATGCGGTGATCCTGTCTGTGTCTATTTCGGCAGCAAAGTGCTGATAAAGCGCTGTATTGCAACGGCAGGGCAATGGGTGGATATTGATGATGACGGAAATGTTTTTGTATATACTGACTGTAAAGACAAGCCGATCGACGAACCATATCTTCCTGAAGGAACAAAAGCTCTTGGAGATATAAATATCACACTTCCGTATCAGGTGCCTGCAAATTCTGTTTTTGTAATGGGGGATAACAGAGCGACTTCAATAGACAGCCGTAATTCTTCGGTTGGCTGCATAGATTATGATAATATAGTAGGAAAAATTGTTTTCAGAGTGTGGCCTCTCAAGGATTTCGGAATAGTTGATTAAAAGCTTTTTCATATAGGCGGCGCAAACAGAATTTGCCAATGAAAAAGTTCTGATAGTGAAAAATGGAGTAAACAATGAAAACAAATATCGAAAATCAGACTACAAAATATAATATTCGATATCAGCGACGGCGACGATGGTACAAAGTTCTGTCGTTCCTTTCGGCTGTTGTTGTGTTTGTTACGACATATGCTCTTATAATTCCTGCAATAACGTGGGAAAAGACACTGATATGTGAAAAAAAGGAGCATATACATGATGCATCATGCTATACGGTTGATGAAAACGGCGAAATGCGGATGACCTGTCAGATCGAAGAACATATTCACGGAGATGAATGCTTTGATGCTCCGCCTGCGGCTGATGACGGCTTTGTATGCGGACTTCCTGAGCATATGCATAGTGATGAATGTTATTTTTCTGACGGTACACTTAAATGTACGCTTTCCGAACATACTCATTCGGAAGAATGCATTGCACAGGCGAAAAAACTGCATGATGTTACTGTATCGCAGTGCAGGAAAATTATTGACAGCCTTGATGCGGATGATATTGATTCGGTTTCGGATGCATATGATTCGCTGAATGAGATGTATCAGCCTTTTGATGATGCGTACTACGGTGAACAGTCAATTTCACAGACTGAGTATAATTCGCTCTGCAAAATGGTCGATGAATATTCAGACATGGTCGATGCTCTTACAGTTGGTTCGGCTGTCGGAAAAATAATGCTGCTTGGCGATGAAACGCCTACAGGTAAGCCTGTTGATTTTGCAGGTACATATGGTAAGAATCGTGCAAATGAATGGCAGGTAGTTTCTGGTGAGGAAGGAAAAACAGTATATACACTTGTTGAAAATGAGGATACGAAGAAACCTGTATTGAGGCTGAAAAAAACAATTCTCCCTGCGGGAAATGAAGATGAGTTTTATATCTGTCTTACTGTTGAACCTGTTTTTACACGAGATCTTGGAACAATGTTCGGAAACTTGGATATGGCGATAAGCGGCAGTAAGAATGACTTTGAACTTGAATTTGGATTCAGCGTTTCTACAGATAATCCGAATTATATGACGGCAGCAGCTTTAAATGACAAGATCAGTGCAGGAGGTCTGTCATATTTTTCAGAATTTTCAGACCCTTTTCCTCCGGAATGTTCAAGTATTAAACAATTAAATAATATTGCAAAAAATCTTCACAGGATAACAGCTATTGAACTCCAGATACCTGATCCGAATTCTTCGGGATATCTTACGGTGCGAAAAGAAAATGCTGACCTGAATATGTCCATATCAACAACAAGCGGACTTAGTTTTGTTTACAGCGTTCAGAACAGCAAAGGAACATATACAACGCATAAGTCAGCATCGGGAATTTCTTATGAGGAAGGAAGCAGTACTTTAAAAATACCGCTTGTCGTTTATAACAGTATGATAAATGACGGTGTTGACCTGATGCAGTGGCTTGATCCCGTATCTGATGTCAAGTTCAATGACAGCTCTGAATTCGGAAAAATTGAGAATGATACACTCTCAATTACCATTAAGGATCAACTTGGTGATTATATCGATGGTGAAAGCTTTCAGATCTTGGAAATTAACGGCAAGGCAGATTATGATGATGAAGAAAAAATGCTCAAATGGAGTCTTGCAAACGTAGAACCGAATAAAGATCTTACCCTAAACGAGGCAACAGGTCTGGATGACCCGAATTCTGCTTTTGAATATGTTACAGGCGATGAAGATGCAAACGGAAATGTTATTAAAGAATATTACGCACAGAAAAACGCCTATCAGCTTATCTATAAAATAAAGCTTGATACAGCAAAAGAAGGTTTCAAAGGTGTAAGTCAGCTTTCAGAACTTGACGATACCAAGGAAGAAAAGATATACGATACAAACAGTGAAACCAAGATACAATACAAGCTGACAGAAAATGAGAATAAGATATATTTTGCTGATTTTGAATCACCAACTGTTCGTGGCGGACAATACAGTTTCCGGACACAGCTTGTCGATATTGACACAGACGAACCTCTTCCGGATGGAGAATTTACTTTGACTGACAGTTCGGGAAAGCCTGTCAATGTATCATTTGCATACGACAAATATGTATATTCTCCGATGTCAGGAGGCATATCAGCAGCGATAAGGTCAGACAGCAGCGGCTATGTTACTGTTTCGGGACTTCCGCCCGGAAAGTATTCTTTAAAGGAAACAAAAGCGCCGCCAGAATATTCTGCCATAGATGAAAACAAAGACGGCATAAATGAGGATTTTTCAGTAGCTGATCTGTCATATGTCAAATATAACACATTTGAGGTAAAAGATCTTATTATCAAAAATAAAAAGTGTGAGGTATATTCTCTTGAACTTCTGAAACGTTCAGATACCGGAAGCGGCGCTGTTCCGCTTGCAAATGTTAAGTTCGGCATTTATGACGGAAATGTTTCTGTGTATGAACTTGAAACAGACAGCAGCGGAAAGGCATCTCTGCCTGATGATGTTTTCCTTAACGTTGGTACGGAATATACACTGAAAGAGATATCTCCGCCTGACGGATATTCTCCGCCGTCTGACACGATACGCTTTAAAGTTGATGAAGCATTTCAGCTTACAACGGATACCAATGCCGTAAGCGGCTATACGGATATTTCATTAAGCGGCAAACTGCTCCATATAACAGTAATCAATGTGCCGGGAGTTGAACTTCCTGCCACAGGCGGCACAGGTACTGTAATTATCTATATCTCAGGCATACTGCTGATCTCAGCAGCAGCTTTTATGCATTACTGCATATACAAAAATAAACGCAGACCGGCGGGTGAGGAATGATCTGTATGTTCTGCGAAAACTGCACAAATTACTCGAAAGGAAAAATATTATGAAAACTAAAAAACGATTATTATCCACAGCATTATCAATTTTATCAGCCGTTACGATTTCAGCATTCTCATTTTCATCATTTACAGCTTATGCTGAAGATCCTACATACAGCATTACGGTGATGAATCCGCTTATCGGAGAAAAATACAATGTCTATAAAGTATTTGATCTTACATACAGCGAAAACGGAAAAAAATATAATTACGCATACACTGTCAGCGATGAATGGAAATCTTTCTTTAATGATACATCTGACAAGGGCGGCGCACAGTTTATAACGGTAACAGGCGGCAATGTAACAGATATTACTGATAAAAACGCAGCTGCACTTGCTGAATTCATTATGGCAAATAAAATATATAGCGGCAAAACGAAAGCAGATGAGGAGATCACAGCCGTTTCGGGAAGCAGTGTGAAATTTGAATTTGCCGACCCGGGATATTATCTTGTTGTTTCAAGTGTAGGCAACTGCGCTATGCTCGATACAACACCGGGTGAGCCTGATCCGCAGTGGGGTGAGAAGAATAAACAGCCAACATTAAAAAAGAAACTTGCAAGTGCTGATACAGACAACGTTGCAATAGGCGATACAATTGCGTATTCTGTTGATATCAAAGCTCAGAAAGGCGCTAAAAATTATGTATTCATGGATACAATGCCCAAAGGTCTCACACTTGTTCCGGACAGCATAACAGTCAGCGACCTTACGGCAAACACAGATTATACAGTTGATACAGCATCAGGAACAAATTACACATTCAGAATTATATTCGATCAGGATTATCTTGACACGATCACCGAAGAAAAGAATATCACTATTAAATATTCTGCAACAGTAAACGGCGATGCATATGATAAAAACAGTTCTCTTACAAATAAAGCCACTATGACTTTTGGTGACCAGAGTTCTGTAACAGCTTCATCTGTAACCTCTGAAACTTCAGAATTTCAGCTTTTGAAATATAAAAACGGCGATGAAGCGAAAAAACCTCTTGCAGGTGCAAAATTCCAGCTTTATGACGGCGGAAATACTCCTGTTGATCTTGTAAAGCTCAGTGGTACGGAATATCGTCTTGCTCTAAGCGGCGAAACAGCTACTCAGGATATTGTTACTGTTGAATCAGATGCGATAACAATTTACGGACTTGACTGCGACGGTGTGAAAGTTGAAGGTCAGACTGCACTTGCTCCAAGATATACTCTCAAGGAAATAGCTGCTCCGAAGGGATATAATTTACTTGTTGATCCTGTTGAAATAGAATTTTCAGCAGATGGAAGTGAAACAGTAATAGAAATACCGAACAGTGCAGGTACAGAGCTTCCTGAAACAGGCGGAAAGGGCACGGCTATTCTTCTGACAGTCGGCGGAGTACTTTTCGTCGGACTCGGCGTTGTTCTTGTAACTAAAAAGAGACTTTATAACGAAGGTTAATTTTTTGCTGACGGAGGGGAGATATTCCCCTCCGATACAGCATAAGGGAGAAACTTAAAGCTATGAAAAAAACTACAAAGATCATGATTTTTATATGCTTGTTAGGTCTGTCCCTGTTGCTGTATCCAACTGTAAGCGATCTCTGGAACAGTATGCATTCAACCAGAGCTATTACAGAATATTCTGATTCCCTTGATAAAATCAATGCAGAGGAATATCGGAAAATGTGGAATGATGCGCTTGAATATAATTCAGAACTGAATGAACGTGAAAATCCGTTTGCACTTTCAGATGCAGAGCTTGAAAAATACAATTCTCTGCTTGATCCTGACGGACAGGGAATCATGGGATATATCGAGATACCGTGCATTGGCGTTCAGCTTCCGATATACCACGGCACGGAAGAAAATGTGCTTCAGGTTGCTGTCGGACATATTGACTGGACATCTCTCCCGACAGGCGGCGAAGGAAATCACTGTGTATTATCAGGTCACCGTGGACTCAGAAGTGCCGTTCTTTTCACTGATCTTGATAAGATGCGTGAGGGCGATACGTTTGAATTGAATATCCTCAATGAAAAAATGACATACGAGGTTGACATGATACGTACTGTCGAACCCGACGAGGCTGATGAGCTGAAATGCGAAAAAGGCAAGGATTACTGCACTCTTGTGACCTGTACTCCGTATGGCATAAATACACAAAGGCTGCTTGTCCGTGGACACAGGATTGAAAACAAAAACAGCGGTACTTCTGTTATCTCGGAGGCTGTCATAATTGACGAAATAGTTGTTGCAGGATTTCTTGCGATACCGATTATTTTTATCCTGTTTATGATGGTAATGCTTAAAAAACCGCAGCCGAAAAAACAGAATACAGAAATAAATTTCGGGGAGGAAAACGAATGAAAAAATATATTATTGAACTGCTCACGGCTGTGACTGCAGTATTCCTCATTATCTCACAGTCTGCGTTTTCCGCCTGTGCAGCCAATACTATCGATGCTGTCAATACTATCGATACAGCCAGAAGATGTTCATTGAATGTAACTATGAAGTGCGGAGATGAAAAATTCGGCGGAACTGATGTCAGGCTTTACAGGTTTGCAGTTCCTGATGAAAAAGCAAAATTCACACTCTGCGGAGATTACAGCGGTTATCAGCTTAATATAAACGGAATTTCATCACAGAAACAATGGAATACGCTTGCCTCGACACTGTATTCATATATTGTTGCTGACAATATCAGACCGTCATATACTGCAAAGACCGATTCCGAAGGCAGAGCTTCATTCAGCGATCTTCCGTGCGGTCTGTATCTTGCGGGAAAAATAACGGAAACAAATGCCGATGCTGTTACTGTATTTTCGCCGTTTGTGATAGCGCTTCCGCAGCTTGGTGAAAAGAATGAATGGGTATATTCCTCTGATGTCCACACAAAGGGCGTGCGCTCCATCAAGGAAAGTGATCTGGTAAAAATGCGTGTTATAAAGGAATGGCGTGATTTTCCCGAATACCGTACAGACTCGGTAACTGCCGATATATACTGCGACGGTGAACTTGCGGAGTCGGTCATTCTCAGTGAAAAAAACAACTGGATGTACGAATGGAATGCAGACGCTTCATTGGAATGGAACGTAGTTGAAAGGTTTATACCGGGCGGATATGATGTTGAGATAGCACAGAATGATACTTCATTCTTCATTATCAATACCCTCTGGCCTATTGGCGGAGACGATACAGGTGATAATGAAGAAGACGATGATAATACCGATGACGATGATGGCGGAAACGGTGATGATTCCGGAGATGATGGAGACGAAGGAAAACGTGATGATTCTGATATCACCGAAGATGATGATACAGGTGAAAACACAGTAAATACAGGTGCAACAGGCGGTTCAGATTCTTCTTCCGTAACCACAACAAAGAAAAAAAAATCAACGTCAGGTTCATCTTCAGATGATGAGGCTGCTGAAACAGGCGATACATTCAGCTTAGTGCCGTATATCACTGCAATAAGCGTGCCGTTCGGATTATACTGCATACTCACATATATCGGAAAAAGGCGTGAAAATGACAAAAACAGCTAAAATTATAGGAAGATCGGTTCTTGTTTTTTTCACGGTCATCATTGTTTCCTGTGCTGGATTGTATCTGTTTTCTGCGTATAGTGCAAAAAAGAATACAGATGAAAATACTGATGCAGCCGTTTTTATCGGAGAGATACTGACAGCTTCATATCCCGGACAACAGGAACAGCTTTCGGATGTACGTATGCCTGTTATAAATTTTGGCGGTACGGATTACTCCGCATTACTTGATATTCAGGCTCATTCCGTCCATATTCCTGTTCGTTCTTCATGGCAGAATCAGTTTTCTGACCCATCGCCGTGCCGTTTCAGAGGAAGCTGTTATGACGGTTCACTGATAATAGGAGGTGCAGATTTCAAAGGTCAGTTTGACTTTATTTCTGACATTGACATCGGTGAAAAAGTAACTGTTACTGATATGACGGGTGCAGTATTCACATTCACTGTTGATGCGGTCAGGCATTCAAAAGACATTGACAATGATCTGAAAAAAAGCGGCGAGTATGATCTGTTATTATTCTCAAATTCAAGAAGATCGCACGATCATATCATTGTATGCTGCGCTCATCAAAGCTGATCAACAAATTCAACACCGCACAAAGTAACGGCGGTACTTGTGTAGAAGTTTTACTATTTATCGGGGCAAACCTTTCTGAGGAAAGGTTCTTCCCAATAATAAGTATAAAACTTCTATATTGGTACCGCCTTTATAGCGGATGTTCTATAGGGCACCTCTAAAAACCCCTTCTGAGAAAAATCAGCTATGCACAGCATCTGCTGCGTCAAGCCCTCTCGTAGTGCGAAAGCACGCCTTCGATGGCTTTTCTTGCATCTACTGTACCTATCTGCTTTTTCTTACTCAAAACGGGTTTTTAGAGGTGCCCTATATATTTTTTGATAAATATGAACAAATTGTAAACATTAAAAGAAGTTAAGAAATTCTTTATAAATTGGATTTAGAATAAAATCATAGAAAATAACAAGGAGGTCATAGATATGTCAGATGTTCTTATAGACGTAAGAAATTTTGATAAACAGTTTATGAAAAATACGGTCGTAAAAGATGCAAGCTTTCAGATTCGTGAAGGCATGATATGCGGACTTGTCGGCCCGAACGGCGCAGGCAAGACCACGATAATGAAGGCTTTGGGAGGTCTTATTCTTCCGACAAAAGGCACAATAAGCCTATACGGCGAAACAACGGAAAAAGGTCTTGCCCATTCACGCACACGTATGTGCTTCATCATTGAAACTCCGTATGCAAAGCAGAACATGACTGCAAGACAGAACCTTGAAAAGCTCCGTCTGCAAAAGGGGATACCTAACAAGGACAGGATAGATGAGGTATTGAAGCTTGTAGGTCTTGAAAACGTGGGCAAAAAAACAGTCAAGAACTTTTCGCTTGGTATGAAACAGCGTCTCGGAATTGCAGGTGCGCTCCTTTCAAAGCCTGAACTGATGGTGCTTGACGAGCCTATAAACGGACTTGATCCCGAAGGTATCGTCGAGATACGTGAATTGCTTCTCAAACTCAACCGTGAGGAGCATATAACGATAGTAATTTCGTCGCATATCCTTTCGGAGCTTTCGCTTTTGTGTACCGATTATGTATTCATACGCAAAGGAGAGATAATCAAAACACTTTCTGCTGATGAGCTTTCAAAGCAGTGCCACGAATATATCCATATCCACACTGACAACGATTCCCTTGTGCCTGCGGTATTGCAGAATGTTCTCAATATCACTGGTATTTCTGTGGAAAAGGACAGTTCCGTAAGGCTGTATGAGCGGCTTGACGAGATACGTCTTATTTCGGAAACGCTTTATAAAAACGGGATAATTCCTCTTGAAATTCACATGAACGATGCAAATCTTGAAGAATATTATATGAGTCTGGTAGGTGATGATAATGTACAATGTAATGAAGGCACAGTTTTATCAGATAAAAAATGATATAGTGACGTATATTATGGCATTCGGCGTAGTATTGCTGCTGGGGTTCAGCATATATCTGTTTGGGACAGATTATGCCTTTTCTGAAATAACCGGAAGTCTGGTATTTAGTCATCTGTCTGATATTCTGGTATTTTATTACTTTTTTGCCATAGCGGCAGTGATCAGGATATGCGGCGTAGATCAGGCTGACAAAACCGTGAATTATGAGATAATGTTCGGTACAAAGCGGAGAAGCATTTATTTCGGAAGATTTTTCACTGCACTTTTTTTCAGCATAATACTTTTCCTTGCCATGATAGTTCTTCCGCTTGTATTTTTCAGTTGTAAAAACGGCTGGGGAGTTATCATGCCGGAAAAAGACGGCATAATAAGAACAGCATTCCAGATATTCCCTATAATAAGAATGACCTGTTTCTATTCTGCACTGACTTTCATCATAAAACAGGATATGGCAGGCTATATTATCGGCTTTGTATTTACAATGACTGAAATGATAATAAATCTGATCTTGTCAGAAGCATATCCGGATTTTGGTGTTTTTGATCATGTGATACCGCTTTTCAGCAGTATACAGCTTATAAATTTAGGAAATATGTCGCTGTCATATATTGACGGAAAAGACGTTATGACGGCAGTTGATACCGTTTCGCAGTCCTTGCTTACCGGAGTGTCATGCGGTTCGCTCATCACAGCGGCTGTATTCCTTTTCGGCGGATATATCCTGTTCAGCAAATCTGATGTGAACTGAGGTGAAATGATGAAAAATATAATAAAAGCACAGCTTTATCAGCTGAAATCACAGCGTTTCCTGTATATAGCCTTTTTCGGTGTTCTGGCATTATCTCTGGCTATGACATATATGATAGGCGTTGGTTCTGTTCCGCCTGAAATTGAGCCTACAGCATCATTCATGGCTTCATCGGCTATTTCCATGATATGGCTTCTTGTTTCATTTTTCACAGCCATTTTTACAGGCTATGTATGTGCATCTGATTTCGGCGACAAGACCATGAATTATGAAACAATGTCGGGAACTCTGCGTAAACAGTCATTTTTTGCAAGAGTAATTATTACCATACCATTTTCCGTGCTGTTTTCAATAGCATTGATAGCCGCAGATGTTCTCATCATAACTGCTTTATATGGCTGGGGCGGCTATATTCCTGCAAAGGTTTTCGTATTCAGGTTATTTATTGCGGCTTTTCCGATAATGAGAATGAGCTGTTTCCTTGTTCTGGTATCGTATATATTCAAAAATGTTGCTGCTCCGCTGATCGTGCAGTATCTTGTATATATTTTAATTTCGCTTATATCAGCTTTTTCTGCCGGAGGTTCACCGTTTCTTTTTGCAATAACTAATATATCGTATATCGGCAATTTTGAATTATGGGCCACATTCGGACTTGAAACATCATCGAATTATATTTTCGAGACATATATTTCGTCGGGTGATGTGATAAAAACCATAGCAGTATCACTTATCGTCAGCGCAGCATACATCATTGTCGGCTATTCGTTCTATCACCGTGACGATCTTTCATAAGGAGGCTTTACATGACATATTTTGATATTATTCTGGTAGTCCTTGAACTTATCATGTGCATAGTTCTCGGATATATCAGCAGAATTGCAGAAAAGTCCCCGAGTTCAAAATGGAAGCTGCTTTATCTGCTGCCTGTGGTGATATGTTTGCTTATGTCAGAAATTTCAGTGATCGACATCTGCCTTTCAGGCGTATACATAGGAGTATTTCTGCTTGCATCAGGATTTTTCTGCGAAAAGCGCAGTTTCAGAGTGAGAAACTCGGTAATTAGCGCAGTATGCATAATCGCAGCAGTACCGATCTGTATGTTCAGCAGTCTTTATCACAAAGAAGATTATTCAGGTGATTTTCAGAAGGGCTTCGACATAATGAAACGAAGATACGTTCTCACCGAACACAAGGAAATCGACTGGGACAAGCTGTATGACAAGTATATGCCGCAGTTCAGAAAAGCAGAAAAAGACAGGGACAAAGTTGAAAATACAATACTCTGGAACTGTTTCTGTGCCGAATTCCATGACGGTCATGTAAGTTTTTCGCCGTTAAAAGATGAAACAATAGAAAAGGCGTGTTCAAGGGCATCAGGCAGTGACTACGGAATTGTTATCGTCAGACTTTCGGACGGAAGATTTATTGCGGCTGATGCGGATGAAACACTTGAAAAGCTTGGAATACATCGATATACCGAGATAAAAAGCTGGGACGGAATGCCCCCTGATGAAGCTGACAAAAAGTCAAGATTTTATGAAATGAATTCATATGCCGATATCGACAACGAGAAATTCTATGAGGGATTATTCTGCGGCGGAACAGGCGGAGACAGCGTTGAAGTTGAATTTGTAAATGATGACGGTCAGACCGAAAAAGCCGTACTTCCGAAACTTGAAGGAAGCTATTATGACAGGGCATATAAAGTTATGGAAAAAATAGACTGCAATATAAGAGCAGGCAGTTTTACATTCACGAAAATGAATGATACAGCAGCGTGTCTCAGAATTTCAATGATGATGTATGATACGGAAACTCAGAAGCTTGATGATGAAGCGGCTTACAGAAAAATGAAAAATGAAATAAAAACCCAAGTTGAAAAGCTTCAGGCTGAGGGAATAAAGGATATTATCATAGATATCAGAAACAACGGGGGCGGTTCAGGTCAGCTTGTCAAGGCGGTGGCATCATGCTTTGCGCCGGAGGGCGAGCATTACTATGTTACTGACGCAAAATGGGACACGGAACAGCAGATTTTCTCAAAGGACAAGGACGGAAAGTATATCCCTGACGGAGATGTTACGCTGAAAGGAGAGAATATCCTCGGCGATGACGGCAGAGTTGTTCTGCTTGTAAATTCATACAGCGGAAGTGCATCAGACCATCTCACTATGGTCATGAGAGAATTTGAAAACACTACTGTTATGGGCTTCACACAGCCTAACGGTTCAGCTCAGGGCGTAAGCGGGATTGACCTGAAATACGGTTCACTCAGCTGCTCGTCATCAGTTATGCTTGACAGAAACGGAGATATTTTCATAGATTCCGGCACAGAACGTCAGGCATCAGACGACATAGATATCATCATTCCGTTTGATGAAAAAGCTGCCCATGCTATTTTTGACGATGACAAGGACTATGTTATGGACTATGCCCTTGAATATCTGAAATAACAACACATAACGGCGATACTCTTACAGAACTGTTACTTTTTATCGGGGCAAACCTTTCTGAGGGAGAACCCTTTTTCAAAAGGGTTTCCCTCAATAACAAGTAACAATATCTGTAAGAGTATCGCCGTTATGATGCTTTTTTTAATGATGCATGGATTTTTATGCAGTTTCCTTTGAGTTCTGCGCCTACATTACCGTTTTGTTTTTCAGCAAGGAGGCGGAAGATGTACAATCCGAGACCTGTGCCGCCTGAATTTCTGGATTTGTCGGCACGGTAGCATCTGTCGAAAATATGCTCTGTATCAGGGAAATTATCGGATGACAATTCATTTTCAAATGTTATGAAGCATTTGTCGTTTTCGGAAGAAAGCGTGATCGAAAATTTTTCTTTTGCATATTTTACGACATTACCGAGAAGATTTCCGAGCATTCTTGCTGTCATCTGTTCATTTGCAAGAGCGATCACAGGTTTAGGCGGAAAATTTATCTCAGGTGTAAGACCTGCAATTCTTATTACACTTTCGCTGTCGGCAATAAATTTCATAAGCAGATTTGTCATATTCACATTTGAAAGCTCAATATACTGATGCTCACTTTCAAGAAGTGTCAGTTCAAAAAAATCGTCTGCCATATTCCGCAGTACATCGGTCTTTTCAAGGCACGTTCCGAGATAGGCAAGATCATTTCCTGAAATACTGCCGTTTGACATGATGAGCTGCAAATTGCCCTTGATTACAGAAAGCGGAGTTCTGAGGTCATGGGCGATGTCTGAAATTGACTGTTTCAGCAGCTTTTCCGAGTGTTCATTTTCATATTTAAGAATTTTCTGTCGGTCAATCGCAGTGTTTATCTCTTTGACAAGTGCGCTTACGTCATTGTCGAAAAGTTTTATTGATATCTGTCTGTTGTATGAATGTTCGGCAGATCTGGCAAGTTCATTTCTGATGCAGCGCAGTTCATGCTTGATCCTCACATTATGGATAAGCATGATAACGGCAATTGCTGTTGTAATAACTGCTATGCTCCACATATTAATCCTCCCTGAGACGATATCCGATGCCCCAGACAGTTTCGATAAAATCAAGACCCGATGCTTTTTTGAGCTTTTGTCTGAGATTGCTCACATGGACGTTTATGGTATTGTCCTCATAGTAATACACATCATTCCAGACATTTTCATAAAGCTCCGCCTTGGTATATGTTTTTTTCGGATGCTTCATGAACAGGCTGAGAAGCATGAATTCCTTTGCAGTCAGCGGGATATTAACGTCGTTGTATGATGCTCTGTTTTCATTCAGAAACAGCATTAAACCGTTTAGTTCGATCATGCCGTTATCTTTTGGAATGGCACTTCGCCGCAGTACGACCTCCACACGGACAATGACCTCGTTTATGTCAAATGGCTTGATGATATAGTCATCTGCACCGAGACGCAGGACTTCAAGTTTTGTTTCCATCATGGATTTTGCCGATATTACGATAACGGGAGTCTGCTTTTTTTGGCGCAGACCGAGAATGAGCTGTTCACCGCTTATAAACGGCAGCATAAGATCCATGAGAATGAGGTCGAATTCATTTTCATCAAATAATGTCATTGCCTGTTTTCCGTCATATGCCTGCATTGTTTCATAGCCGTTCTTTTGCAGTATTTCGGCAAGAATACGGCTTATCTCCTTGTCGTCCTCGATTATTGCTATTTTAGCCTGCATAGTTCATCACCCGAATATATTATACTGATTTTTTAACCTATTGTCAAGCAAAGCACAAAAGAATGGTGTTCTTCAGTCGGCATAGTTTACAAAATAGCACTTGCATTTTATACTTTTTTATGATATAATTCTATTATCCCTTTCGGGATATAAATATCAAGGAGATGAATCGTATGAATTTTAAAAAAATGGCAGCGGCAATGACAGCCGGTATGTTATGTGCAGGTTCATTGTGTGCTGTTCCTGTAAATGCAGCGGATAAAGTGACATTTGATACATGGCAGGAGGCTTATTATGAAGTTCTGACTGCATTTAGTTCCGGCAGCGGCTTTTATTCAAAGGAACAGTACGGTATCGGCTGTTCTATGTATCAGATCATGGATCTCGATTCCAACGGTATTCCTGAACTTATGATATCAGACGGAGTATATGATGTTTCAACAGTCAGGATCTACAGCTTTAGCGGTAATATGCTTACAAAGCCTGTTTTTTTAGGTTCTTACGGTGTTGTATATACTGATGAAGAAAATAAGAACATAGGCTACTGTATTACGCAGAACGGCAGTTCGGTGATGAGGATATTCAGATATGAAAAAGGCGAATTTGTCAAGACTGCCGAATACTATGACGATAATGTTCCTGAGTCTTTGGAGAAGATGAACATACCGCTTGGCAGAGAATCATATTTTGAGGACCTGAGCTGTGAAGTGGACGGCGTTAAGTATGATTTTATGTTTGATCATTATGAGGCATCAGGATATAACGAGAAATATGTTGATGAAAATAAGAAAATAGAGATCGGTGATGAGATAAATTCGCTGCCTGTAACGGCGATAAAAGACGAGGCTTTTTCAAATTGCGAAACAGCCGAAAGCATAAAGATAGGCGGAAACATTACGGATATCGGTATGCTGGCGTTTGCAAGTTGTGATAAGATCAAAGCTTTTGAGATTCCGGAAAAGGTCAGTAAGATAGGAAAGGGAGCATTCATGTTCTGTGTTTCGGCAACGGAATTCAATGTTGATAAAGCAAATAAAAATTTCATGTCGGCTGACGGAGTGTTGTATGCCAAAAGCGGAAAAACTCTTATTGCTGTGCCTCTTGGAGCAAAAACCACGTCATTCACTGTGCCTGATACCGTTACAAGAGTCGATGACCTTGCTTTTGCAGCTAAGACAGATCTTGAGGAGATAGTTTTTCCTGAAAAGCTTGAAACCGTAGGATTTGGTGCATTTCTTATGTGTATGTCTCTGGAAAAAGTCACATTTAAAGGCTCAGGCACGAAAATAGATAACGAAATTCCGCCATATATGGAATCAGAGCTTGAAGAAGATGAGAAAGAACAGGCAGATGCTATTCCGTTTTCATTCCTTAACAATTTGTTCTTTGAAGGAAAATCGCTTTTTTACGGAACATTCTACTGCTATGACAATTCGCAGGCTGAGGCATATGCCGATAAATTTGCAATAAACAAGATTCTCATCAACCCGTCGGCAAAGGAAAGACCGTCACTCGGAGATGTCAACGGAGACTGGATCATCGATGCAAGGGACGCAAGCTGTACTTTACTTGCATATGCGCTTGCATCGGCAAGTCAGGACATTCCGATGTCATACGACCTTGCTCAGGCTGATGCAACAGGTGACGAAAAGGTCGATTCCCGTGATGCATCGCTTATTCTCCGCTACTATGCTTCAAGCTCGGCAGGATATACCGGCACATTGCAGGAATTTGCCAAGTAAGATATTGCTCCGCCAATTAAGTCTTGAATATTTTATACGAAGTACTGAAGAAGAAAGTCAAGGAAGAAAGCCGCAGGAATACTGACGTATTTCAAGGTTTTCTGACGCAGAATTTCTTCTTCAGGACAAGCAGAAAAATTCAAGATTTAGTTGGTGGAGCAATACTATTCAAGAAGCTCCTCTCTCATCATGGTGAGGAGCTTTTTTTCACGCCTTGACACCTGTACCTGCGACATACCGAGAAGTTTTGCGGTCTTAGCCTGAGTGAGTTCACGGAAGTAGCGCAGTTCAAGCAGTGTTCTGTCATTTTTGT
Source organism: Ruminococcus sp. (assembly GCA_024403995.1). GTDB lineage: Bacteria > Bacillota > Clostridia > Oscillospirales > Ruminococcaceae > Ruminococcus. Next base: position 6,517 of record JAKSQT010000020.1, on the reverse strand, counting down.
CAAGCCGTGCCATTATCTGCCTTAGTGCAAGCAGATCAACTATTGCTCTGTCAGGCGCTTCGGATGGTATATCTGTCTGACCTTCATCGTCGTCATCGGCAGTAAGCGAAATAAGCGGCTGGCTTACGCAAAGCGCCTCCGAAACAACAGCTTCAGGTTCACCCGAAAGCTCTGCAAGCTCGCTGATGACAGGCTCACGCATTTCACGCTGACGGAAATCCTCACTGATCTTTTGTATTTTCAGTGACAGCTCTTTCAGACTGCGGCTGACACGAACTGCGCCGCCGTCACGGAAAAGCCGCTTTATTTCGCCAAGAATAACGGGAACGGCATATGTTGAAAATTTTACGCCTCTGTCCGCATCGAATGCCCTGACAGCCTTGACAAGTCCTTCACAGCCTGCGGAATAAAGCTCCTCATAGTCAATTCCACGTCCACGGAAACGGTTTGCACAAAGATGTACAAGACCGAGATTTTCCTCGGCAGACGGCTTTTTTTCGTTATTCTCCATGAGATGACAGCTTCTTTCTCATAGTGATGATCGTACCTTTTTCGGGAATACTGCGGACTGAAAGCTTGTCCATGAACGATTCCATTACAGAAAAGCCGAGTCCGGAGCGTTCTTCCTCCGGTGCGGTTGTGAAAAGTGGTTCCATTGCCTGTTTTATGTCCTTTATGCCGCATCCCTTGTCCTTGATTCGGATATATGCGATTCTTTCAGGCAGCAGACGCACTGTAAGCTCGATATTTCCCTTTTTGTGACGATATCCGTGGACGATGCAGTTTGTGACGGCTTCCGAAACGGCTGTGCGTATGTCGGAAAGCTCCTCGACAGTCGGGTCAGCCTGTATCAGAAATGACGATACTACGGCTCTTGCGGTGCTCTCGTTGACCGAAAGAGACGGCATTGTAAACTTGATCTCATTTATTATTTCCATAATTTTCTCCTTTTCAGACTATGCTGACAATACGTTCTATGCCTGAAAGTTTCAGCACTCTTTTGATGTACGGCTGCGGACTGTGTACGATGAGTCTGCCGCCGCATTCCTGCATAAGACGGCATCTGCCCATGATAAGACCGATGCCTGAACTGTCCATGAACGTGATATTTCCAAGGTCTATAACAAGTTCGGGCGGTTTTGAGCTGATTATGTACCTGTCAAGCTGTGTGCGAAGCTCCTTTGCATTGTGGTGGTCGATCTCGCCGCTTATCATGGCAACTGACGCACCGTTTTCATTTTTTATCTCCATTTGCATGGTATTTCCTCCTTTTTGTCTGTATGCCAAATTATAGCATATAAAACTTAAAAAATTTGTCAAATTTTGAGAGCGTATTATTATATTTGCAACCATCAGTACTATTGACACATTTTTTAAAACGTGGTATAATTTTTAATGTATAGATTATTGTGCTCATATAAGGCAACACCGCACAAAGCACGTCTGACGACTTTGTACGTCATAAACTTGTATCTTTTCCGTCATCTTGCACAGAAATTCTTTGCCATACGACAGTATGCCTGCAAAATTTCTGTACAATCTGACGAAAAATCTAACTGCGTTTCTGCCGCACAATCTTTGTGCGGTGTTGCCATAAAACTGCAAAGCGGTCGATTTCGGAAAACGGAGGTATATGCTATGAAGAAGATCCATGTAAATACGAGCTGCCCTTATGATGTGCTCATTGAAAGGGGAGCAGTTAAAGAATGCGGAAAGTATATCGCAGAGGTCACTTCCGCCCGAAAAGCCGCTGTAATTACAGATGATACCGTCGGGGCACTTTACGGTGATACTGTTGTAAGATCACTTGAAAACAGCGGATTTGAATGCAGGGTATTCACATTTCCGCACGGCGAACAGTCAAAATCTCTCTCAAATCTTGGCGATATCTATGATTTCCTATGTGAATTCAATATCACAAGAAGCGATATCCTCATCGCTCTCGGAGGCGGCGTAGTCGGCGATATTACAGGATTTGCAGCCGCATCATATCTCAGGGGCATTCAGTTTGTCCAGATCCCCACTACGCTGCTTGCACAGGTCGATTCGTCAGTCGGCGGAAAGACTGCCATCGACATAAAAGGCGGCAAAAATCTCGTTGGAGCATTCAAGCAGCCTGTCCTTGTATTATGTGACAGTGATACGCTGAAAACTCTGCCCCGTGATGTACTTGCGGACGGCATGGCAGAAGCAATAAAATACGGAATGATAAGAGACAGCCATCTTTTTGAGCTTTTTGAGAAGCATGACCTTGATACCGTTGACGAAGCAATGGACGATATTGTGTATACCTGCATTGATATAAAGCGTGACGTGGTCGAGCATGACGAATTTGACAGGGGAGAGAGAATGATACTGAATTTCGGTCATACTCTCGGTCATGCGCTTGAAGCATGGCATAATTATACTGATTTTACCCACGGAAACGGCGTAGCGGCAGGTATGTGCATGATATCGGACAGACTTGCACCACAGGTCGCAGGCAGACTGAAAAAATGCATCGGAGCATATGAACTGCCTGTAGGTACGGATATACCGATGAATGAGCTGCTGCCATTCTGCTCAAAGGACAAAAAGCGTGAGTCCGACATGATAAACTATATTGTATGTGAGGAAATAGGCAAAGCGGAGATAAAAAAGGTCACTGTATCCGAATTTTCAAGGCTTATGGGAGAATGAACATGGAAGTATGCATAACCCCCTCGGTTTTAAGAGGAAAGCTTGATATACCGTCATCAAAGAGCTGTGCTCACAGAGCAGTTATCTGTGCGGCTCTTGCAGGAGACGGAAAAACCTCGGTGATAAGCGGAATAAGCGGCTCAAAGGACATAGATGCAACGATCGGCGCAATGCAGGCTCTCGGCATGAAATGGACTGACGAGGGAAACGGTACGGTGAGCATTACAGGCTTATGCGGCAGCGGCGGCGGAAAGAAGATCATAGACTGCAATGAAAGCGGCTCGACTCTGCGTTTTGTCATTCCGGTAGCGGCTGCACTCGGCTGTGAAGCTGAATTTATCGGCAGAGGAAGGCTTCCACAGCGTCCGATCGATATATATGTACGTGAACTCGGAAAAAACGGCGTACATTTTGAGTATAACAATACGATGCCGTTTACGGTATCAGGACAGCTTAAAAGCGGTACATATGAGGTCGAAGGCAATGTCTCCTCGCAGTTCATCACGGGACTGCTTTTCGCACTTCCGCTGTTAAAGGGCGATTCTGAAATTGTCCTGACATCAAAGCTTGAATCACGTCCTTATGTGGATATCACTATCGATACAATGAAGCGTTTCGGCGTTTATGTAACGGAAAACGAAAACGGCTGGAGCATCAAGGGCGGTCAGTCATATCATTCACACAGCGAAAAGGTCGAGGGAGACTATTCGCAGGCGGCATTCTTCTATGTTGCAAATGCCGTGAATTCGGCTGTTGAGCTTGGAAATCTGAACGAAAACAGCGTTCAGGGCGACAGGCGTATCCTTGATATTATCCGTAAAGCCTGTCATAACGGCAAAATAAGATCATTCAGGGCAGACTGTTCGGATATTCCCGATCTTGTGCCGGTATTGTCTGTGCTTGCGGCATACGGCAGCGAAGAATCAGTGATATTCAATGCCCAGCGCCTCCGCATCAAGGAAAGTGACCGTCTTGAATCAACGGCGGCTATGATAAATGCCCTTGGCGGAGATGTCAAGGTTACTGACGACGGACTCATCATCAGACCGTCAGGCGGACTTAAAGGCGGTACAGTAAACGGATACGGCGACCACAGAATCGTTATGGCGGCTGCAATTGCGGCGCTCGGATGTACAGAAAACGTAATAATCAGGGGAGCAGAGGCTGTTGAAAAGTCCTATCCCGATTTCTTCAAAGATTACAATATGCTCGGAGGTATGGCAAATGTCATCAATTTGGAATAACAGGATATCCGTCTCAATTTTCGGAGAGGCTGAAGGGCCTGCCATTGGGGTGACAATAGATAATCTTCCTTCGGGAGAACATCTGAATGCCGAGGAACTTTCTGCTTTCATGGCAAGACGTAATATAGTGAACGGCGGTAATCCATGGGATAATATGCGTCCGCACATTATGTCCGGTGTCTACAATGACCGTACAACAGGTGCGCCGCTGTGTGCGTTCATTCAGAATATCCCGTCTGCTCAACCGAAAAACGATGAACTGGACAACCTTGTGCGTCCGGGTCATGCAGACTATACAGGCGCAGTACGCTACAGAGGCTTCAATGATGTGCGTAACAGCGGACATTTTTCCGATAAGCTGACTGTACCGCTTTGCTTTGCAGGTGCGGTCTGCGGTCAGATTCTTGAAAGACGAGGCATATACACAGGAGCGCATATTTTGCAGCTTCATGATATCAGGGACAATCCCTTTGACCCGGTGAATATCACCCGTGACGGCGTAAAGAGCATACGCAGCAAGGAATTCCCTGTTATCAATGACAGAAAAGGCTGGCTCATGACGGAGGATATCGAAAAAGCCCGTCAGTCGGGAGAATCGCTCGGCGGTGTCATTGAATGTGCATCAGTGAATGTACCTGCGGGCATAGGTTCGCCTATTTTTGACGGTCTGGAGAACAATATCGCACAGCTCATCTTCGGCATTCCGGGCGTTATGGGACTGGAATTCGGCGCAGGCTTCAGCTCCGCAATGATGGTAGGAAGCCAGAACAACGATGATTTCTATGTTGATGAGCATGGTCATGTTCTTACAAAAACAAACAATCACGGCGGTATACTCGGCGGAATTTCATCGGGTATGCCTGTGACTCTGAGAGTGGCATTCAAGCCGTCTCCGTCAGTCGCAAAGCTTGAGGGAGCGGTAAATTTTCACGAGATGACTGAGGAGACAGCAGACAATACAAGCGGACATATTCCGTGTACAGTGCCTGCCTCTGTACCGTGTGTTGAGGCGGCAGTGAATATTGCGCTTCTCTCACATATGATAGATTATCCGAATTTTTGCTAAGGTGATAATATGCAGGAAGAAAATATAAAGAAAATGGCAGAACGTGCAGATACGGAAATTCGTGACGTACCTACGCTGAATATTCTTATCTGCTATCTGCTTTACAAGATCGACAAGCCCATTGAAACTGAACAGCTTTATGAGATAGCTATCGGAACGGGAATAGTCAATTATTTCTACTATCAGGATTCTATCGACTATCTTCTGACAAACGGGCTTATTTCCATTCAGAAAGACAGTGCGCTGAATGACTGCTACGTGCTTGAACAAAAAGGAATGACCTGCGCTAAAGAATTAAAGATATATGCGCCGAAGTCATACAGAGATAAGCTGGTGCTTGCAGCTCTTAAATACTATGCAAGGCGAAAATATGAAAAAGAGCTGAAAATTGAGTATATTCCGGCAGAAAAAGGGTATTATGCACGTATACGATGTCTTGATACAAATTTTGACCTTATGGATCTCAAGCTGTATGCACCTGATCTGACACAGGCAAAGCTGATCGGAGAGAAGGTCATGCTTAATCCTGCCGGATTTTACAGCAAGATAATAGACCTTGCACTTTCAAATGAAGAACTGCCCTACGATTTAAGCGATAACTGATAAATGGAGATAAAAAATGAAGAATGGACTTGTGCTTGAAGGCGGAGCGATGCGTGGTATGTTTACCGCAGGAGTGATCGATGTATTAATGGAGAACGGCATAGAATTTGACGGCGCTGTCGGAGTATCCGCAGGTGCTGCATTCGGCTGCAATATCAAATCAGGGCAGAGAGGACGTGCTATCCGCTATACCCTCAGATTTGCCGATAATAAAAGCTTTTGCAGCGGAAAGTCACTTCTGACAACAGGCGATCTTTTCGGCGGAGAATTCTGCTATCATACCATTCCTGAAAAGCTTGATATATTTGATAAAAAAGCGTTTGAGGAGTCACCGATGGAATTTTTCGTGGTATGTACAGACCTTGCCACGGGAAAGCCGTTTTACCACAAAATGAGACGTGCCGATTATAATGACCTTGAATGGCTGAGGGCATCTGCATCTATGCCTCTTGTGTCAAATTATGTTGAGCTTGACGGAAAAAGATTTCTTGACGGCGGAATATCCGATTCCATACCGCTTTCGTTTATGGAAAAAAGCGGCTATGACAGGAATGTTGTTATCCTGACACAGCCGAGAAATTATATTAAGGAAAAGACAAAAAGCCTGTCGCTTGTGAAAATGAAATACAGGAAATATCCTAATTTTGTAAAGGCAGTTGCGGACAGACATAAGATGTATAACAATGAACTGAAATATGTCCGTGCATCCGAAAAAAGCGGAAAAGCATTAGTTATCGCTCCCGATATCCAGCTTCCTATCGGACATATCGAGCACGATACCGATGTCATACAGAGAGTTTATCGCATAGGACGCAGAATTGCCAATGAAAAACTTGAAAGTATTATTGATTTTCTTTCAAAATAAATTTAAGGGCACCTCTAAAAACCCGTTTTGAGTAAGAAAAAACAGATAGGTACAGTAGAT
>JAKSQT010000002.1 GCA_024403995.1 Ruminococcus sp. | reverse complement strand
CTCCTTCATTACTTCGCATAAAATATTCAAGACTTAATTGGCGGAGCAATATGAACTATTGTTTATTTGTATTATTCCGGCAAAATAATACTGTCTGTTGATTTTTTACATTACATTCCTATCTAATAATCCGAAAAATAATTATTTCCATGAATTATTACACTATTAGTGCATAAATTGGTTTTTCCTTTTTATTAAAAAAAGGTTGACATTTTAGACATAATATGTTATAATAATAGAAACAATTCAGTGTAAAATAATAGATAAAGCGAAATGCTAATGCAGTTATAAATAAAAAATGAAATGAACAGTAAAGCCTCAGGACTTGCTGAAAGTTCTGAGGCTTCATTCAGGGCAATTTTTCAACATATCAAAAATTGCGATTCGGTAACGCAATAATTACAAATTGTAAACAATTCATTTTTTGCTTTTACCGATTTGTAATTTTTTTCTCACCGCAATTTCTGGTCAGTCTGAAAGCTTGAACATCTTCCGGAATTCCGACGGTGTGCATCCCTTGGCTTTGCGGAATGCTCTGTTAAATGTGGTAAGGCTTGAAAATCCGCACTGCATAGCCACTTCCGTTATCGGACACGACGAGTCAGCCATCAGTCTTTCAGCAGCTTTTATCCTCTTGCTGTTTATATACTGAATATATGACATACCGTTATATTCCTTGAAAATACGGGAAAAATGATACTTGCTGTAGCCTGCGATAGATGCAAGCTTTTCAAGAGGCAGCTCATACATATAATTCTGATTGATATATTTGGTAACAAGACCGAATTTACGGCTTTCATCCGAATTTACCAGATTCATTGCCGCAGCCTCCTCGACCTTTGCAAGCTGAAACTCTCTCACCGCTGTAAGCATCGTCAGCAGATACATATATATCCTGACATCTGCCATCGGCGTTTTTGAATAATATTCGGTATAAATATCAAGTATGCTCTTTCTTGAAAGCACATACAGCTCCTTATTCAGCTCAGGCGTAATGTGAAGTGCAGAACTCAGCACAGGCATTATCGATTCAAGCGACGGAACTTCACTTATTACCGAATTATCGCACTGGAAGATTATTCTCCTGCCGTCCTGTGCAGGCATGAAATGAAGCTCACCCGGCGGAATTATTATCATTTCCTTTTCACTGAGATGATATTCCCTGCCTCCTGACGTAACCGTAAAACCGTTGTGAAGCGGTATGATTATCTCGATCGCATTATGCCAGTGAACAGGGTATTCCTCAATTTCGTCGTTGTCATAAAGCATGACAAACCGCTGATTTTCGTACTCTACCGTCTCGTATACGCCCGAAAGATTCTTTATCATAAATATGACCTCCTGACCATTTATTGTGATTGGCATTCTGTTATATTTTAGACAAACTGCAAACAAATGCACTTGCAGAATGCTGAGATTTGTCTCTTTTATTGATATTATACACTAAAAGGCAAATATTTGTAAAGAGCAAATGATTATTTTGTGTAAATTTAGCAATTCTTGATTAATTGGTAGCAATAAATGATTAGTATAATTTGTGTGCAGGTATTATAATTAAAGTCAGCGAAAGACAAGTGGAGACAGCTATGTGCATATGTCCCCGCTTCAAGGAGAATATTTATGGAAGTAAAATGCTACGAAACTGAATACAAAAATTATGGCAGCTGCATATGCCTCGAAAATGGTACCATCCGTCTCATCGCAACAATTGACGTAGGTCCGAGAATTGTTTTCTTCGGTTTCTGCAAAGGTCAGAATGTCCTTTTTGAGGATACCGACCGCAATTTTTATGAAATCAACAAGGGCTACGGCGTCTGGTACGCCTACGGCGGTCACCGCATCTGGTGCGCTCCCGAAAAAATGCCCGAAACCTATTATCCTGACAACGTAAAGGTAAATGTAGAGTACGACGGCTCAAAGCTTACGCTTACTCCGGAAAAGACACCTTTCGGCAAGCAGTTCAGTCTTGTAATAAGTGTGGCTGACGAAAACACGGTAATTGTTGAGAACAGAATCACTAACTGTTCCACAAAACCTGCCGAGTTCGCTCCATGGTCTGTTACAGGTCTTGCCGCAGGCGGTACAGAAATAGTTCCGCTGTGTGCCGATGACAACGGTTTCCTCCCCAACAGGACGATGGCTCTCTGGAGCTATTCAAGCCTTCAGGACAAGAGGTTCACTCTTAACGACAAATATGCCCTTCTCAAACAGGATCCGACAAATCAGGATGCTTTCAAGGCAGGCTTCAATGTTACCGGCGGTCAGATCGCCTATGTTCTGAATGATCAGGTCTTCAAGCTTTCATTCGACAGCTATCAGCCTGTTGCTTACCCTGATTTCTGCTGCAACTTTGAAACATATACCAACAGATTATTCCTTGAATGTGAACTGCTTGGCGAAATGAGAAAGTATCAGCCGGGCGAGACTGCTTCCATTACGGAAAAGTGGGAACTCCGCAATGCCGGTCCCGATAATGAAAAGGTCATTGACGAATACATAAGATTAATGACTTCAAAGCAATAATCTCAGATGAAAGGAGAATGTGCTTGGAAAAGTACATGGATAAAAGTCTTTCGGCTCAGGAAAGAGCTGAAGACCTCACTGACAGGCTTACCCTTGAGGAACAGGCTTCTCAGCTCAAATACGATGCTCCTGCCATCGACAGACTGAATATACCTGCCTACAACTGGTGGAGCGAAGGTCTGCACGGCGTTGCAAGAGCCGGTACAGCCACAATGTTCCCGCAGACTATCGGTATGGCAGCAATGTTCGATGAGGACGCTGTCCGCAGAGCCGGCGATATCACGGCTGTTGAAGCAAGAGCCAAATACAATGAATATTCAGCCCACGGTGACTACGATATTTATAAGGGACTTACCCTCTGGTCACCAAACGTAAATATATTCCGTGACCCGAGATGGGGCAGAGGTCAGGAGACCTACGGTGAAGATCCGTATCTTACCACAAGACTTGGTGTTGCCTACGCCGAGGGTATGCAGGGTAATTCAGATATTCTGAAAACCGCAGCCTGTGCTAAACATCTCGCAGTTCACAGCGGTCCTGAAGCTACACGTCATGAATTTGACGCTGTTGCAAATGCAAAGGACATGGAAGAGACCTACCTCCCGGCTTTCGAGGCTCTTGTTAAAGAAGCCAGAGTCGAGGGCGTTATGGGCGCTTACAACAGAGTAAACGGTGAACCTGCCTGTGCAAGCAAATTCCTTATGGGCAAGCTCAAAGAATGGGATTTCAACGGCTATTTCGTTTCAGACTGCTGGGCGATCCGTGATTTCCATACAAACCACATGGTAACAAAAACCGCTCCTGAGTCAGCCGCTATGGCTTTAAAGCTTGGCTGTGACCTCAACTGCGGAAATACATATTTACATCTCCTCAATGCCTACAACGAGGGACTCATCAATGACGAGGACATCAGAAACGCCTGCGTTCACCTGATGAGAACAAGAATACGTCTCGGTATGTTCGATGACTCAACAGAATTCGACAGCCTTGACTATAATATAGTAGCCTGCGAGGAGCATAAGGCACACGCTCTTAAATGTGCCGAAAAATCAATGGTAATGCTGAAAAACAACGGCATTCTCCCACTTGATGCAAGCAAGATAAAAACTATCGGCGTTATCGGCCCGAATGCGGACAGCCGTCCTGCACTTGAAGGCAACTACAACGGTACAGCCGACAGATACATCACCTTCCTTGAAGGCATTCAGGATGCTTTCAATGGCAGAGTACTCTACTCACAGGGCAGTCACCTTTATAAAGACAGAGTTATGGCTCTCGGTCTCCCTGATGACAGAATTGCCGAGGCACAGATCGTTGCAGAGCAGTCTGATGTTGTTGTTCTCTGCGTTGGTCTTGATGCTACTATCGAAGGCGAAGAAGGAGATACAGGAAACGAATTCTCCTCGGGCGACAAGAATGACCTCAGACTTCCTGAAGCACAGCGCAAGCTCGTCAAGGCAGTCATGGACACTAAGAAGCCCGTTATCATCGTTACAGCCGCAGGAAGCGCTATCAATGTTGAAGCCGACTGCGATGCTCTTATTCAGGCTTGGTATCCCGGACAGTCAGGCGGTACTGCTCTTGCCAATATCCTTTTCGGCAAGGTCTCACCGTCAGGAAAGCTCCCTGTTACATTCTATCAGGACGCTTCACTTCTACCTGATTTCTCGGATTACAGCATGAAGAACCGTACTTACAGATATGCAGAAAACAATATTCTCTATCCGTTCGGCTACGGTCTTACTTATTCAAAATTCTCATGCAGCGACCTTAAATACAATGACGGAAAAGCTTCCGTTACTGTTACAAATACCGGTAACTGCGATACTGAGGACGTTGTTCAGTTCTATATCAAGGGTATAGGCGAAAATTATGTTCCGAACCACAGCTTATGCGGCTTCAGGAGAATTTTCCTGAAAAAAGGCGAAAGCACAAGCGTTGAGGTGACTATAGATGAAAGAGCCTTCCAGTCCGTTGATGACAACGGCGTAAGAGCAAAGACATCAGACAAGTTCATTCTTTACGCAGGTACTTCTCAGCCTGACGCATTAAGTGCCGAATTAACCGGCACAGGCTGTCTCTCAATAAATTTATAATTAATCGGAGGTCAATTAAATGGAATTTTTTAAGAACATAGGCAAGATAGCTTATGAAGGAAAGAACAGCACAAACCCGCTTGCATTCAAGTATTACAACCCTGATGAGGTTATCGACGGCAAGACAATGCGTGAGCATCTCAAATTTGCTCTCTCATGGTGGCACACAATGGGCGGCGACGGAACAGATATGTTCGGCTGTGGCACAACAGACAAGACATGGGGCAAATGTGATGTAACAGAAAGAGCAATGGCTAAGGTTGACGCTGCTTTCGAGATCATGCAGAAGCTCAGCATCGACTACTTCTGCTTCCACGACAGAGACCTTTCACCTGAATACGGCAGTCTCGCTGAGACAAACGCTAAGCTCGATGCAGTTACTGACTACATCAAGGCTAAGCAGGACGAAACAGGCCTCAAGTGCCTCTGGGGTACAGCTAAGTGCTTTGACCACCCACGTTTCATGCACGGTGCAGGTACTTCCCCATCTGCTGACGTTTTCGCTTTCTCTGCTGCACAGATCAAGAAGGCTCTTGAGTCTACTGTAAAGCTCGGCGGTAACGGTTACGTATTCTGGGGCGGCCGTGAAGGTTACGAAACACTCCTCAACACAAATATGGGACTCGAACTCGACAACATGGCTCGTCTTATGAAGATGGCTGTTGAGTACGGTCGTTCAATAGGCTTCACAGGCGACTTCTATATCGAACCAAAGCCAAAGGAGCCAACAAAGCATCAGTATGACTTCGATACCGCAACAGTTCTGGGCTTCCTCAGAAAGTACGGCCTCGACAAGGACTTCAAGATGAACATTGAAGCTAACCATGCAACTCTTGCTCAGCACACATTCCAGCATGAACTCTGCGTTGCAAGAACAAACGGCGCATTCGGTTCAATCGATGCTAACCAGGGCGATCCGCTTCTCGGATGGGATACAGACCAGTTCCCGACAAACATCTATGACACAACAATGTGTATGTACGAAGTTATCAAGGCTGGCGGCTTCACAAACGGCGGTCTCAACTTCGATGCTAAGGCTCGCAGAGGCAGCTTCACTCCTGAAGATATCTTCTACAGCTACATTGCAGGTATGGATGCATTCGCTCTCGGCTTCAAGGCTGCTCAGAAGCTCATCGCTGACGGCAGAATCGACAAGTTCATCGCTGACCGTTATGCTTCATGGAATACAGGCATCGGTGCAGACATCATCGCTGGCAAGGCTGATATGGCTGCTCTCGAAAAGTATGCTCTCGAAAAGGGCGAAGTTACTGCTTCACTTTCAAGCGGCAGACAGGAAATGCTCGAATCTATCGTAAACAACGTTCTTTTCACACTCTAATGCTGCACTTTCCGGCATCCCCGGCCGGATTGCGATAAATGAAATTTATATGGAGGTAACTCAAAAATGAAAAAAGTATTATCTTTAATTTCAGCTATGGCTCTCCTCGCAACAATGACAGCTTGCGGCGGCGATGAACCAAGCGACTCAAGCTCTTCCAAGAAGGAAGAAAATTCTTCATCTTCAACAGTTGATGAAAGCTCATCAGACGAATCCAAGGACGAGTCAAGCGCTGATGATTCAGGCGAGCAGCAGACAATCAACTTATGGGCATTCACAGAAGAAGTTCCGGGTATGATGGACAAGTACATCGAACTTAACCCTGACTTCGGCAAGAAGTACAAGATCGAAAAGACTGTTATCGCTACAACAAACGGCGATTATCAGCCGGCTCTCGATGCTGCTCTCAACGCAGGCGGCAAGGATGCTCCTGACCTCTACTGTGCAGAAGCTGCATTCATCCTCAAGTACACACAGGGTTCTGCTTGCCAGTACGCTGCTTCTTACAAGGATCTTGGTCTTGATGTAGACGCTAAGATCGAGGAAGCTCAGATCGCTCCATACTCAGTTGAGATCGGTACAAACCCATCAGGCGACGTTGTTGGTCTTGGCTATCAGGCTACAGGCGGCGCATTCATCTACAGACGTTCAATCGCTAAGGATGCATTCGGTTCAGATGATCCGGAGAAGGTTGGCGAAGCAATCGGCAGCGGTTCACAGAGCCTTGACAAGTTCTGGGAAGCAGCTGAAACACTCAAGGGCAAGGGCTACGGTATCATCTCAGGTGACGGCGACCTCTGGCACGCAGTTGAGAACAGCTCTGATTCAGCTTGGGTTGTTGACGGCAAGCTCAATATCGATCCTAAGCGTGAAGCATTCCTTGACTACTCAAAGAAGCTCATCGACAACGAGTACCACAACGATACAACAGACTGGCAGGATGCTTGGTTTGCTGATATGAAGGATGAAGGCGCTAAGAAGATCTTCGGCTTCTTCGGTCCTGCATGGCTCATCAACTACACAATCGGTCAGAACTGCGGCGACACAGCCGGTGACTGGGCAGTTTGCGCACCTCCTGTAGGCTTCTTCTGGGGCGGTACATGGCTCCTTGCTAACAAGGACAGCCAGGTTAAGGAAGGCGTTGGCGAATTCATTAACTGGGTAACTCTTGACTCTTCAGAGACAGGTCTCCAGTATATGTGGGCTAACGGTACATATGATCCTGATTCAGCCACAAAGGATGCTGTTGCTTCTTCAACAGTTATGGCTAACTCTGACGGTTCTCTCGAATTCCTCGGCGGACAGAATATGTTCGACGTATTCGTTCCTGCAAACGAGTATGCAAACGGTAAGAACCTCTCAGAATACGACGAAAAGATCAACTCACTCTGGCGTGACCAGGTACGTATGTACTCATCAGGTCAGAAGAGCAAGGACGATGCTATCAAGGACTTCAAGCAGAACGTTGCTGATAACATCGACATCGAAGTTGAATAAATTATAATCGAGTAGTTTTTCAGGGTATGGGGAGAGTTGATCTCTCCCCTTCCTGAATAAACAGATGCAAAGGAGGTTTTGGCTTTGCCAAAAAAACAGCTCAAGGGTATCAGCTATTCTAAATACGGATACCTTTTCAGTATACCTTTTATTGTGACTTTTCTGATTTTTTCGCTGTATCCTACCATTTACACTGCATTACTCGGTTTCACAGACTGTAAAGGTCTTGGAAACACATCTTGGCAGATTCTTGACCATCCATTTGAAAATTTCAAAAATGTCTTTAACAACAATTCATTCAAGGTTTCACTTAAAAACACTGTTGCGATCTGGCTCATGAACTTCATTCCACAGATCTGTATCGCACTTCTTCTCACTGCATGGTTCACATCACGCAGTAACGAAATCAAAGGCAAAGGCTTCTTTAAAGTTGTCTTCTATATGCCTAACATTATTACAGCTGCAACAATTGCAATTCTTTTCAATGCATTTTTCAGCTATCCTATCGGCCCTGTAAACGATATTCTCGTTTCACTCGGTTTAAGAGACTCAGCTTACAAATTTCTTGTTGACAAAAGCGCATCAAGAATTATAGTTGCATTTATCCAGTTCTGGACATGGTACGGAAATACTATGATCGTACTCATTTCAGGCGTACTCGGCATCAGCCCTGACATTTATGAGGCTGCTGAAATTGACGGCGCAAACGGTGTCCAGACCTTCTTTAAGATTACAATTCCTAATCTTAAAACTGTACTGCTCTACACACTTGTTACATCTCTCGTAGGCGGTCTTAATATGTACGACATTCCTAAGCTCTATCTGAACGGCGGCCCTGACAACGCTACGCTTACAACCAGCGTATTCATCTATAATCAGGCGTTCAGCGGAAGCTATATGTATAACAAAGCTGCTGCTGCAAGTATGGTCATGTTTGTCATCATTTCTATCTGTTCTGCTGTTCTGTTCTATATCATGCGTGATAAGGACGAACAGAAGCTCAAGAAAGAGATCAAACAGGCTAAGAAAATGCAGAAGCTTGCTTCAGAAGGAGGACAGAAATGGCTGTAAGAAAGAAAAATGCCGCAAATACAATTTTCCTTATTGTGGCTTACACATTCTGTATTCTTCTCGCATTATTAAGTTTACTCCCATTCGTAATCATGTTTGTTAATGCTACAAGAAGTACCACAGAGATTCAGGCACACGCTGTATCGCTTATTCCGTCAAAGTATCTCAAAGCAAACTTTGAGTATCTGACAAGCGCTACATTCAATCCTTTAAAGGGTTTCATCAACTCACTTATCGTTTCAGTTGGTGTAACAGCCTGTACGATCTACTTCTCAACAATGACAGCTTTTGCTATCGTTGCATATGACTGGAAACTCAAGCAGCCGTTCTTCACACTTATCATGTGCGTACTTATGATACCTGCACAGGTAACAAGTATCGGTTTCTACCAGTTCATTTATAAGATCGGTATGACAAACAACTACCTTTCACTTATTCTTCCTGCAATTGCATCACCGACGACGGTATTCTTCATGCGACAATACATGATACCGTCATTGCCGATGGAAATATTACAGTCGGCAAGAATCGACGGTGCAGGCGAATTCAGAATTTTCAATCAGATAGTACTGCCAATGATGAAGCCTGCAATGGCTACACAGGCAATCTTCGCATTCGTATCAAGCTGGAACAACCTGTTCCTTCCATCGATCATCATTACTAAGAACGAAAAGTATACGATGCCTATGATGGTAAGCTTGCTTAACGGAGATATTTACAAAACCGAGTTCGGTGTTGTATATCTCGGACTTTTCCTCACCGTACTGCCGCTGTTGGTGGTTTACTTCCTGTTGTCGAAGTACATCATTGCCGGTGTTGCACTTGGCGGTGTAAAGGGATAATTAAGAATTTATCACACTTTTTCCACCTTAAATGTAAAGAGGCTTCCTGTTTATCGGGAAGCCTCTTTATTTTATATGACTGTGGGCGCAGACTTAGCGTTATCCCACTATAAACTCTCCCTTCCCTCAACCCTTTTTCTCTTGCCTTTAGTCAGCATTGTAAGTTCTATTCATACAAATTGTGAAATATGGTTATATTGTAATCCACGAGCTAACAATGATCGTTCTCACCTGTAGGCTCTGTCGGTGCTTATGCGTTGCAGAAGTGTACACAGGACACACACCCACTACAATCATTTCATGATATTGTATTGTTGTGACACAGACGCACGGAATGCGGTCTCACCTATTGTCTCAGGGGACTTCTGATAGAAGTGTTCCCCTGGAACATCCACTCCGTAGGCAGTCATGCTGCGCTCGCTCAGAGACAAAAAAATGGGGACAGCCTGCAAACTGTCCCCGAGTATTATAGGAAGCATTTCTTTATATTTTGAAGAAAGACTTTACGTAATGAAGTTTTCTTGGATAAACAGGCATATCAGCCGCCGAAGTTCCAGCCGCCCATATCGCCGCCCTGACCGCCGAAAGCACTCCAGTCAAAGCCGCCCATGTCGCCGCCTTGACCGCCCATAGCACTCCAGTCAAAGCCGCCCATATCACCGAAATTGAAGCCGCCCTGGTCGCCGCCCATGTTCCAGCCACCCTGGTCGCCGAAGTTCCAGCCGCCCTGGTCACCGCCCATGTTCCAGCCGCCTTGGTCGCCGAAGTTCCAGCCACCCTGGTCGCCGCCCATGTTCCAGCCGCCTTGGTCACCACCAGTAGTTGCGCCTGTGTTTGAACCAAGATTTCCGCCGCCTTCAGCAAATCCGCCTTCTGTCTTGAAGAGATTGCGGAAGAAGTTGTAGAACAGAGGTGTACCAACGCCGGCATCATGTCCTGCGCCCGGAACTTCAAACCAGATATTGTCATTTCCGTTCTTTTTAAGGAGTTCGGAATACTGCTTCGGGAATGTACCTACAACGTTATCGTTTGTACCGCCGCCTATCATAAGGAGATACGGGATATTGGGTTCACTGAACTTGAATTCGCTCTCAGACAAGCTTCCACGGTGGTTAAGGAACATATCCTGTCCAGGAACAGCGCCCGGTGCAGGTGAAGAAGCACATACATAACCTATCTTGTCAGCAGCCATGACACCGATATAGAGTGACTCACGTCCGCCCATTGAGAAGCCTGCGATAGCGGTATTTTCTCTGCCTTCAGCAACTGAATAGTGTTCAGCCATATAAGGCATAAGGCTTTCTGTGAGGTCGTAGAGGAAGTCATCATAGCGATCCATGCCTTCCTGAGTGATACCTGAACAGGTTGCCGACTTAGGATCGGTATACATCTGTGTAAATACGATGATAAACGGCTTAACTTCGCCCTTCTTGATGAGGTTTGAAGCCATTTCACGGATACTCCAGCCGTTAAGCATATCACCTTCGCCACCCATTACGCCGTGGTTCATGTATACTACAGGGTACTTTTCATTCTGTGAATAGTTCGGAGGGAGCCAAACGTTTGCCGGCTTATCTCTCTGAGCCTTCTTTGAGTAATATGTAATCTTTGTTGTTGTGCCGCTGTCGCCCTGCTTAACATCAGCCGGGACATTTGAATTGAAGTTTGCCTTTACAGCAGCCATATATTCAGTAGGTGTGATCTTCTGACCAACAGGCTTTGAAGTAGTGGTTGTAGTTGTAGTAGTAGACTCTGTTGTGGTAGTAGTGGTTGTAGTGGTTGTAGTAGTAGTTGTTGTTGACTCGGTAGTAGTAGTGGTTGACTCTGTAGTCGTTGTAGTAGTTTCCGGAGCTGTTGTGGTAGTAGTTGTTGTAGTTTCAGGCAGTGTAGTAGTTGTTGTCTGTGGTGCAGCATTTTTTTCTTCATAATCTGCGGCAAGCGACTCCGGGAATGTCTGTATCAGATCAAGAAGTTTCTTCTGAATTGAAAGAGCATCGGCGTTTGTAAGACCGTTGCCACGTTCACAAACGTCAGCGTTAGCAGCGCCATTGGCAGTAAGGTGGGAAGCATCTGTACCATTAATGCCATATTTAGGTGCATTTACAAGTGACTGCATGATGATTACAGCATCGGCAAGATTAACTTTGCCATCGCAGTTTGCATCGCCCATATCAGCAAATTTACCAATATAGTCTCCGTCAGCATCAGCAGCGGATGCAGTCATCGTACCGGCGATAATACCTGTACCGATAACACACGTAGAGATCATACCCGTGAGTAGAGTTCTCATTAATTTTTTCTTCATATAAATTCCTCCGATAAATTACAGCCTTTTCCATCAATAAATCAGTATCAGAATTGCAGGTCTGAACTGCGGCTGTTATAATGATTATATTATATTAATCTTTCCTTAAAATAGTCTTAAAGCCACCTTAAAACTGTTGAATATATATATAACAATTATATTAACTTTCTTCAGAATATTGTTTGAATATTTTACTAACAGCATTAACAGAAATCGGATTACTTGTCATAAATTGTCATGATTTGAAAATGTCGACCATTTCTTGCGCTGATCATATAAAATCCAACTGTAATATATTCTTCAAGTATTAAACCTGCACAACGTCTTTACAGTCTGTAGATTAAATAATAAATTAAACTATTTTGTCAACTCACAAAGCACAGAAAAGGTGTAAAAAATAAACGTGTTTACCATTGGCAAACACGTAAAAGTTTATATTTTGTTTACAATATTATTTATCCATAAATTGCTTCTGACAAGAAAATATCCTATAACAGCCTTGATTATTTCGGAAAATGTTACAATCGGAAACAGAACATAAATACTAAGACTTGTAAAACGAGAAAGAATGAATGCAAGCGGCAGCATGAAAAGCCATACAAAGCCGAAGTCAAACATAAATGTTATGCCTGTCTTTCCACCGCTTCTGAGTGTGAAATAGCAAGCATTGACATACGCCCAGATCGGCATTGCAAGCGCCTGAATGAGTATCATAAAGCCTGCAATGTCCTTGATATTCTGCTCTGTATTATAGATATCAGGGAAAAACGCTGCAAACGGCAGCATGATTATACTAACTCCCGCAGCCGCCGCAGCACTAAGAAACAGCAGCTTATTATCGGTATCACGGGCTTCTTCAAGCTTGTTTGCGCCGAGTTTTCCGCCGACGATAATCGCTATGCACGCACCTGTCTGAATATAGACCTCGTTAAAAAGATTTGTTATCGTAGTTGAGATATTTCGGGCGGCGATTACATCAAGTCCACGCACCGAGTAGCACTGCATGATAAGCGACATACCTGCGACCCACAGAAATTCGTTCATCAGCAGCGGAAAACCTCGCTTGATAATATTTCCGCAGAGTTTCGGCTGAATATAGAAGCCTTTGAAAAGCCCCTGTGCATACTTGTTCATATCAAGGTGAGTATGTGTCCAGACGACTTTGACAATAGTCTGAATGCATTTTGAGATGACCGTGGCAATTGCCGCACCCTCGACACCCATTTTCGGCATACCGAATTTTCCGAAAATCAGGACATAATCGAGGAAAATATTTATACCGACAGCCGAAAGTGCGCCGATCAGCGGCACTTTTGTATATCCGCACTCGCAGAGTACGCTTGAATAGGCCTGACCTATGCCGAACGGAATGAACGATATCAGCATGATCCTCATGTATTTTCTGCCAAATTCAAGAGTTTCCGCAACTTTTTCGGGCGCATCGTCTCCGCTAAGGAATAAGGACAGCAGTTCTGTGTCCCATATGCTGAAAATAATCATTGCAAGCGCTGAAATCGCCGTACAAATAAGCAAACGGAAACGGAAAGTCTGCTTCTGACCTTCACTGTCCCCTTTTCCGAAAAACTGTGCGCCGAAAATTCCGGGTCCGGAAACAGCGCCGAATAGCGAGATCGTTACAATATAGACAAACTGATTTGCAATTGCAACGCCGCTCATTTCCTCTGTGCCGACACGTCCTACCATGATATTATCCACAAGGCTGACGAAATCGGTTATCATGCTTTGCAGTATCATAGGCACGACCATCAGCAGAACACGCCTGTAGAGCCTTTTGTCACCAATATATTTTGTTTTGAGCTGAGCTAACATTGAAACCTCCAAAAATTAAGTGCCATACAAATGCGATGCAAATGTATGGCACAAATAAACCTTATTCTATAACTACGCCCCAACCGGAACTAATCTTACTGTAAAGCCGCATTTTCTCTTGTTTCTTCTGCTTTCTGAAGAAACTGAAAATGAAGATAGCAACACCCAGAGTAAGAGCAGCAGCAATAATACCGCCGATAACCTTATTTGGGATTGCAAGGAGTCCGATAGCAAAGAATAAAACAGCAGCAGCAATTATCACAGGAAGGCAAAAGCTTACAAAAGTTCTGTTCTTTATCTTGATATAGTGCTGGATATCCTTGATCGAAAGGCTTTCATAATTACGGGCGATAAAATTATCAGGCTGTGCCCATTTACAGAACTGTGCAACGTTATCGAATTTCACAGTATAGTCCTGATAATCATGATACTTTTCGTTATAGTGGGACACACGATATGTAACCTGTACAGAATCGGAAGTATTTTCAGCATCCATAACGTGAATAATATTTCCCGCTTCAGTCTGCCCCTTCAGGTTTTTAGAGACAAGAAACTTTCTATCTATTGCCTCATCAATATTGAGCAAATAAGTCATAACTAACACTTCCTTGACATGTAAAAATTATAAAACAGTGCTTTTAATTTTCGGACAATACAGAATCACCTAAAGCAATACAATGATCACTATGACTGCATTGCCTTTGATACAGGTCTCAGATTAAACTGACTGATATTCAAACTTATCATAATAATTATATCATATCAATTCAGAAAAAGCAATACAAAAGCTGATTTTTGATAATATCTGTACATTCTGTCATATAGCCGATGCATTTTTGTGCATTTTAGCTACAGCATGACAAAGCCGATATAATTATAAATATAGTTTTTATTATTTCCCTGCTATTTCAGAGCTATGAGATTATGAGCTTTTTGCCGTAATACAGACTGAATCGCCGATGTGGGCAATTGCTTTACCTCTGTGGGAAAATCCGAAATTCCTTTGAAAATATCACTTTAATTTTTCTTTTGCCTTAGCAGCCTTTTTCTTATCCTTTGCAAGCTTCAGCATTTCGTCCTTGGAAATTCCTTCTTCCTCGGCATCCTTCATTGATTCTTCCTCATCGCCGAAGAAATTGCTGAGACGCTTCTGGAATGCACTTGCTCCAACATTTCCGGCAGCCTGCATAGCGCTTACGCTCACACTCTGCTGATAGATACTTGCATTCGGAACACCGCTTCCGACATGAACAGAACCGCCGTGATAGCCGCCGTTATACGGAGCAGCGTTCTGAGGATTCATGTTCTGAGAATAGAGCGAATTGCTGTTTCCGCCGTTCATATATGGATTTGGCTGAGGGAAACCGCCGATCTGCTGTGAATAACCCTGCTGCGGATAGCCCTGCTGTGGGTAGCCCTGCTGTGGATAACCCTGCTGAGGATAGCCCTGCTGTGGGTAACCCTGCTGTGGATAACCCTGCTGCGGATAGCCCTGCTGTGGATAACCACCCTGCTGCGGATAGCCCTGCTGAGGGAATGCACTCTGCTGTGGGAAACCGCCCTGCTGAGGGAATACGCCGCCCTGCTGAGGATAACCCTGTGGGAAACCGCCCTGCTGCTGGATATTATTCAGCACGTTCTGCATAGAATTCTGAACGCTGTCATGAGCTGCACTTGCTGCTGCCGGAGCGCTGTCAGGATTTGCATAGAACGGGTTATTTTCATCGATATCAAATCCGTTGGCAAAATCAGCCGGTGCGCCGACAGGTGCAGACGGATTAGGAGCTGCTTCTGCCGGAGCAGTGCCGTCGTCATCGTATCCTTCAAGGAAATTCTGACCTGAAACGGCAGGAGCGAGAGTTGCGGCATTAACGGCTTCCTCTGGTGAGATAAGAACCTCACAAGCACCGTTGTCAACGCTTGCTCTCATAAGTCTTGCGATACACTCCTCATTCGGCTTGAAGAAGCTGTTGTCATCAAGACTGATAACGATCATCTGTCTTGCCTTTGCTTTTCCGTCAGCTATAAGGGCATTTGCAGCAACGTCCTCAGCCTTTACTTCTTCAACTGAACCTTCATTGATACTGATAGTTGTAATGCCTGAGAAAATATCCTGTGAGTCTGCGATTATAAGGCAGAGGCAGGAGTCCTGAGCAAAAGCTGCTTCAGGTTTATTGGACATGATAACTTTTGCAAAATTTTTTGCAGTTTCATAGAATGTATTTTTATCCATAGAAAACACCATTAAATCTTTCCGATATCCGAGCATAGTCTTATCAGTCATCCTTGCATTCTACCATGCGCTTTCAGCACATCGTGCGGTAAAAATGCCGATCTCAGATATCAACTTGTTTTGTAAGCAGTTCAGCACGTCTGTCTGCTGCACGTTTCTTATTGTCCTCAACGGCATTTTTGATGATATCGATGCTGCTGTCGAGGATTTCCTGATTGAAAACGCAGGAAAGCGAAATATCGTCTTCTGTACCGAAATGGGATCTCTTAGTGAGATTATTCACGATAATCTGCTTGAACGCTTCAATATTAGTAAGCTGGCTTGTAATAATTGTATGATAATCAAGAAAATCGTATTCACTTCCGAAGGACGTATACAAACCGTCGGTGGATGCGAACAGAGCAATAAGCTTTTTCTTGTCGGTAAAGAAGCTGCTGAACATACCTGCCGCATTTGAGTTGCAGATCGAAGCTGTAACGTTTGCAGGTGCTGATTCATTATATTCCATCGGCATTACAGCTTTTCCGTCCTCGAAAAGAGCAACGAGACTTCCGTCGCCTATCTGAACGCCGAATGTAAATTTCTTGCTTGTGACAGCAGCTATAAGTGTTGAGCCGTAATAGGATTCTGGCGGTATTTTTTCAAACTCCTCTTCAGTGAATTTGGATTTTTCCTCATCAGTGACAGGGTTTTCCTCAAGGTGTTTTTCAACCTTTTTGTTCCAGTTGGAGATAATCTGTTTTTCGATATTTCTGAGAATCATCTTGTAATTTTTCGGAAAATTTTCTTCAAAATCCTCTGTATTCTCATAATATCTGTCGATTGCTTCAATTGTTGATTCAACCGCATATTTAGAGCCTAAATGGCTTCTGAAATGCTTTTTGCTTCCGTGACCGTCGGCAACGACAGCCACAGCATAGTTGTCACAGACCTTGAATGATGAATTATCCTGACATACAAGACCTGTTTTTTCGTGGCTTGCACCCATTACTGAGTGACTGAAACCATTAAACATATTAACTCCGACCTCCTTCCGATAAAATTACTGATTTCCGCAGTTCCGGGGATATCCGGAAACGGATTACCAGCCTGTATCGAAAGGAACGTCGTTAGCTTCTACCTTGCTGCCGACAAGCTCCTGAATCTGCTGACCGAGGAGTTTCTGCTTGGCTGCGAAAACGTCCTCCTCGCCGATCTCTCTGCCGGAGTCGTCGGAAAGAGTCATACTCTTACTGCCTATCTGTGAAGATGTAACAGCGATGATCTTGATCATCTGAGCGAGCTGTCCGCCTGAATAAGCGTGAACAACTGTATCGGCAGAACCTGTGAATTCTGCAAGAACGTCGTCATTAGCCTCATTGCCGATACCGAGTGCAGCTTTAAGACCGAACTTATACCAGCTGTTGGCCTGGAGTTCCTTGAGACCTTCCTTATAGTCATCTGACGGATAACCGTCTGTCATGAGGAAGATAACAGGAGCGAAAGAGAGTGAAGGCGAATTGAGGAAGCTGTTTCTTGACATTCTGAGGTTAAGTTCCTTGAATGCAGCGCCCATGCTTGTAACGCCGTTAGCTCTGAGTCGTGCCCACTCGAAGTCCTCTATCGGGATAGGAGTTGAGTACATCCATTTAACGTCTGTTGAGAAGGTAAGAACAGCTACCTTAACTTCGGTATCTGCTTCGCCTACCTTACGGATCTCAGGGATAAGCTCCTCCATAACGGTATTAAGCTCACCCATTTTTTTACCCTTCATACTACCTGATGTATCGATCAGGAAGAAGATTACGAGACTCTTTCTTGAAACGCCCGTTGCGCTGAGGGGATCGTCATCAAAATCGAGCATATTGTCCATCTGCTTTTTCTCATTAGCTGATTCAGCCGGCTCAAAACCGTCCATAGCTTCTTTTGCAGCATCTGTAATCATTTCATTGCTCATAAATAATACTTCCTTTCAGTATATTGCTGTGTAACACAATGCTGTATCTTGTGAATATCAAATAATGTCTGCTCACATCTGAGCTTTGATTGCACCGAAATCAATTTCAAGTCCCTGCCAGATCGGGAAGCCCTTGCCCGGAGTGATGTCATAAAATTCACCGTCCGGCATTTTAGCCTTCCATGTTCTTTCCGAGCAGTTCTTAATGCCGAGCATACCTGCCTTGAGTTTATTTTCAACAAGTTCTCCGGCGACTGTTGTGAAGTCGTCTGATTCGGGAGTTATTTCACAGTCATAGAATTTGCATCCGAGGAATAACGGCATTCTTGACTCTCTGTTGCTGAAACCGAGTGAAGTGAATTCCATGCCGCATTTCGGGCACTTGAATGTCTTTTCTGTCGGCTGGGCGAACATTGAAGTGAAGTTTGTTCTTCCGCAGCCGCACATGATAATTTCAGAGCGGAGACGAATGAACATCTTCTGCCATTCATTCTCTATGATACGCTTTGACGGCTCATCGATACCAACGGTAAAGGAGCGTATGAAAGCGTCCTTGATATAATCGGGATAGATTCTCCAGAACTTGATGACATTGTCATGGATTCCTCTGACAGGTCTGTTTGAAGCGTTGTTCGGGTCATAGACAAAGACTGCGTTCTGACCGTAGTGTTTTAGTTCTGAAGCTTCTGTGAGGCAAACGTCTCTTACGACCTTTTCGCCCTCCATCGGATCGCCTCTGAAAAGCAGTTTAAAGAGAACGACTGCGAGGGAATATTTATCGGTCTGAACGTTTGGCTGTGCGATGCCTCTTACAATTTCAGGAGCCATATAGCCCGGCTTTCCTCCGATTCCGAAGTTGCTTCCGTCAGGAGCGATATTATCACAGTCGCAGACGAGAACAGCACCGGTATTTACGTTTATGAAGAAACCGCCGTCGTTAAGGTCCTGATAGCTCTTTCCTGCACGGTGGAGCTGTCTGAAAGCGTTAACAATGTTAATAACAGCAGTGATCATTGCAGTGAGACTTGTAAATCTTATGTCTCTTTTTACTGCATGACCTGTAAGCGGGTCAATTTCCAGCTTATAGGTATTAAGAATATCCACGAACGAATCAAATCCGTCGGGTTTCAGTTCCATAATGTAGCCGAATGTTCCGTCCGGCATTTCTTTTGTAAGATATTTCGGCCAGAGGAACTTATTGCTCGGCGGGCCGTCGTTAATGTTGGTCTCGATGTTCTTGCGGAAAGCTTTCGGGTTTTTCATCTTATCGATATCGTACCATTTGAGCGCCCATTTCATACCGTTGAACCTGACGAGGTAAACAGTACCCTGACCGCCGCTGCCGATAACACTTAAAACCTGAGCCGATCCGCCGAATTCCATTTCAACTTCCTGACCAATTTCAAGCTCAACCATCTGATTTCATCCTTTCTATAGTTCTCAGTCATCCACTTCAAGGGACGAGCTTACGAGAACTGCATTTCTGCCCGTTGCGAGGCAATATTTGTGTACGTAAGAGTTTTCAATACAAAAGATAGTAAGATTCGGACAATAGGAGAAAGCATTTTTATCGATGAACTTAACGCTTTCAGGGAGAAACAGTTTTCTGAGCTTATCACATCCCGAGAATGCTTCTGCACCGATACTGCTTACACTGTCAGGAATTTCTATCTTCTCGAGGCTGGTGCAGAACGAGAAGGTGCTGTCCTCGATTTCGAGAACGCCTTTCGGTATCTTTACCATAACGAGATTCTGACATTCACTGAAAGCGCCCTGCTTTATCAGTTTCAGATTTTCAGGAAGCTCAAGACCTCTGAGGCGCTTGCACGAGGAGAAAGCATAATCTCCGATAGCGAGCAGAGAGGACGGGAGCTGGATAGTTCTCATCGAACCGAATTTATCGAAACAAAAAGGTTCAAGCTTTGTAAAGCCGTCGGGAATGACAACATTTGCACTCAGTCTGAATCTTCTTGCATTTCGTGGAGTAAATACCTGTTCATTGATATCAACAGGAACAGATTTCTTTTCTTCTTCATCTTCACCATCTTCACTTTCGGGAAGAATTTTCATAGGTGATTCATAGGGCCAGCCGAGCATATACGTAAAGCAGGCGATGACGAATTCCGCCGCATTATCGGCAAGGAAAAGGTCACCAATAAGAAAGCTTTTTGCCCTCATTGCACCAAGTTCCCGGTTTTTCTCGGTCAGCATGACTTTCAGTACGCCCTGTCGATACATATTTATAAGAAGTCTGCGTTCTTTATTATGATCGGGCACATAGTCACTGAGAAGACCGATAAATCTTTCGAGATCCGCAACAGCCC
Organism: Ruminococcus sp.; assembly: GCA_024403995.1. GTDB lineage: Bacteria > Bacillota > Clostridia > Oscillospirales > Ruminococcaceae > Ruminococcus. The sequence goes on along the minus strand of JAKSQT010000002.1, from coordinate 69,800 downwards.
ATGCACTATGTTCAACAACTATAGTTCTTAAAGCCGACTGAAACTCCATAGTATTTTCAAAGCCTTCCACGTTCTGTGGAACAGGAGCGCCGCATTCGGGACAGGAAACGTGTTCATATCCGACATTAGCGCCACACTTTTCACATTGCATTTTTACCCCTCCTGACATAAATTATTGCTGCATTGATAAACTTATATGTTTTAACATTGCTAAACGTATAATTGTCAACTATAAGTATATCACTTTTCTATGTTATTGTCAAGGAAAAACTAATAAAAAACATGAAAGAAGTCCAAAAACTTTTACGCCCATTATTTTTTATTATATATTATACGCCGATTTTTTCACTTTCAGGTAATTAATTTTATTTCAGGAAAAAATATTATACAAATTGTTGATTATTTTCGGATATTAAGAAACTGTATACGTTATATAAAAAATGCACATAAAAGAGAAAAAATAATTGTCAGAAGTGTGCACATTTAATTATTGAAATACTGTTGAATTTTATTTATATTTGTGATAAAATAAGTATATACAAAACAATTTTGTTCCGTCACAGAACTTTCTCCGCTAAAACATAACGGTTTTTTATGCACTGAACCGCTGTATGCCGTCTTCACTTCCGGCACTTCGATGTAAGTCATATCATCAATCAGCTTTTATCGGAGCATTTTCTAAAAAAAATTCAGACAAAATATTTTCGTATTTGTCTAAGGAGGTTTTAAACTATATGAACAAAATGAAGAAAAGAAAAACATTTCTGAGATTTGCCGCAGCAGCTTTAGCTGCAATTTCCCTTGCAGCATCAACAGCTTGCGCCATTAAAGCAGCCCCGATCGGTCAGAACATTTCGGGTAAGGTAATGCTTATCTGCAAGAACAAAAATGTTTCATTCTGGTACGATATCGGCCGTGGCGCAGAAGAAGCCGGCAGCGAGATCGGTCTTGACATCGACGTTCGCTATGCCGACAGCGAAACAGACTTCAAGAGTCAGCAAGGCTTTATCGATGAAGCGATCAACGGAAACTACAAGGCTATCATAATTGCCCCGAATACTCCGTCAAGCGGTAGCTTCTCAGAGATCAACAGCAAGCTTGCAGAAGCCGCTTCCGTCGGCAAGACAGGCATCCCGATCATCAACATCAACAACGCCATCAAGTATGAAGGAACAGACCTCAACCAGAGAGATGTTTCAATGCTTATCAAGTCAGACGACGAAGAGGGCGGAAGAACTGCTGCCCGTGCAGTTATCGATCTTCTCAAAACCGACAACGATCGTAAACAAAAGATCGGCGGTAACGGAAAGTTCCTCGTTTTCGGACACGCTTCCGGTACAGGTACTACCCGTTGTGAAGGTTTCCAGGACGAGCTTGCAAACGCAATTGCTGCCGAAAGCAATGAAAATGCAAATAGCAAACAGGGCGGAAGCGACCTTTCAACACTTAATAAGAACGGCTCTTCTGTTTCCGACATCAACCAGATAAAACTTGAATATTTCGACCTCGTTCTTAACGTTTCATCTGCCGGCTTCAAGGATGCTATCGAAAAGGATATCCTGACAGTTTCAAAACTCGATGAACTTTCAGCTATTTTCTGTACAAACACTGAAACAACTGAAACTCTCTGCGAAGCTATTGAAACAGCCATAAATACCAAGACTTTAAACGGTACACCTTTAAGCCAGGCTCAGATCAATAAGCTTGAAAAATTAATCGTTATAGGCTTCAATTCCTCAGAAACTGAGCAGAAATACATCGAGAGCGGAAGACTTTCAGGCACTATCGTTCAGAACCCTTACCTTATGGGTTATCTCAGTGTTCGATATGTTAAGCAGATCCTTCAGGGCAAGAGCGTTCCGACTGATGTCGACCCTGGAATCATGTATGTTGACAAGGCTAAATTAGGACAGGAATATGTTCAGAAAATGATCGTAGCAAACGCTGATGCAGACGAAGAATCGGACGAGTAACGGAGGTATAAACAAATATGGCAAAAAATAACGAAACCGCTCACGGCAGTTCAAGAGCGTATTGGCTCACTGCCCTGATGCTTACTATTACAACTATACTCAACGGTATACTTGTCGGACTTCTTTATTCAAGAACCGTTGCAGCTTCACAGAAATCATCACTCACTATGAGTACCATCAACTCACTCAACGGTCAGCTTCTTGATATCAACAGTGATATCCTCCTCTTTGTATCGGGTTCAAGAGGTCTGGAAGCAACACAGCAGAACGTTGACAGAAAGATCACTAACTTCGATAAAGAAGCCGGTAATCTCAATTCAGACCAGCTTTCAAAGACAGCATCAGGCAGATATAATTTCGCTATCCAGCTTTTTGAAGGCTACAAAGTTACTATCAACGAACTTTACAACGCAGGTGACAGTACTACCGAAGAAGGTCTGAAAAAGATCGCTCAGCTTTACAATAACGAGGTTTACCCGTTCCAGATAGCTACAAGCGAAATGTTCAACGGTACTATCGATATCGCCAGCAACGAGACCGGCGAACTACAGAAAAAAGGTTTCAGACTCTTTATCACTATCGAAATCGCTATCGTAGGCATTTACCTTCTCTCACTTCTCGCCGTTTACTTCATGGCTAAGGCTGCCAAGAAATCTCAGGAAGCCCTTGCAGAACGTGAAAAGAACCTCGCAGAAGTTGACGCAAAGCTCAAGAGTACACGTCAGAGAGCCAGCGACCTTGCTCTTTCAAACCTCCTCACAGGTACAAAGAACCGTTACGCTCTCACTCAGGACCTTACACCAAGACTCGAATCCGACCGTTTCAATATCGCTGTTTTCGATATGGATAACTTCAGAAGTATCAACGATACCTACGGTTACGAGTTCGGCGACGAATATCTCGCAACAGTTGCAGAAATGCTCAAGGAACAGTTCAGCTCCATCGCCGAGATCTATTGTATCACAGGCAACGAATTCTGCTTCCTGTTCAACAGGGATATATCTGAAAATCAGGCTATGGCTCACGCACAGAATATACGCAACGTGATGGCAAGCCCGTTCAATATCATGAACCTCTCAGTTCAGCTTACAGTTTCAGGTGCAGTTTACCACTATCTCCCGGGAGATTGTCTCAACGTAAACTCACTCCTCGTAAAGCTTGATACAGCTATGAGAAATGTTAAACTGAACGGCGGTAATATGATTACTTCAGTTATGAATATCTGACGCTTTTACGAACGCTTCCGCTTCATGCGGGGGCGTTCTTTTTGTTATCGCTCCACCTTGTGAAAAAAACGGATTTTCAGAGGCAAACATAATTTTGTCTAAAATATACAATAGATGCCCTCTCTTTTCTACAAAATCACATTTGACATATTTGCAGATAAATGGTACAATATAATATATGTCTATCGGAAGCGTGAGGTGATTGTAATGAAAAGAAAATTTGCCGTTTACAGATCAGAAACAGGCTTTTACTGCTATGAGTATGTGGATACTCTCGAAGCACTCGACAAAACCGATTTCAAGGGAATTATCCCCGAAGAATCACTGCCTGTTATCCTCGACGGCAGAGGCGGCTATTATCGTTTTAACAAAAATGATTTTGCATTTGACAGAATTATAGAGACTGATAAAGTACCTCCACTTGCAATAGAAGAAATGTTTTTCAAAAATCACCCAGGATTCAAGCTCGGATGGATGTCTCCGGAAGGCGACACTTATTCATGCAGCTATACCAACCACAATAAATGCGCTTCAATGCTTGCCGCAGCATTCTTTCCAAAGGCAAGATTTCCGGAAACTACCCTTGAAAGGGCGGGCTGGATAAAAATTATTGACTCGTGGGACGGCACTGAACAGACTCATGGTCAGTTCGTTCACGCCGATAACGGACATATCACCAAAAAACAGGCTGATAAGCTTTTTGACCTCGGTCTTTATGACAACGATGAAGTCAGGGAACTGATAGAAAAATGCGAATCTAATTGGTAAAAATTATATGTAATCTCTCTAACTGATGTTAATTATCAACATATTTTGTGCAACACGCATAAATTACACATATTTTTTGTATAAAAGATATATTGACTTTTTTATGATTTTAGTGTATAATTAATTATAAAACATTACACATTACAATTCACTGATTTTGCCCATATAACAAGGAGGATACGCATTATGAACGATTCAAATTTCATGAGAACTGTCACATTCGGCGGTTTCGACAAAGCCGATGTTCTTGAACAGCTCGAAGCCATGAATACCCAGAACAACAGCTTAAAAAATGAACTTCGTGACACAAAATATCTCCTTAATGCTTTGAAAAGCGGCTCAAATGTTGAAAAAGCTGCCGAGACTGCTCTTGAAGTCAACAGAGAGATACTGACAAAATTCCAGACAACCAATAAGTCACTTTCAGACAAGCTTAGTATTGCTATCGAGGAAAATGCTGCTTCACAGCAGAAGATCGCCGATATGCAGAAAGAGATAGATGACCTTAACTATCAGCTCAAAAAAGCAAACGATATGATCTCGGCTTTACAGGCTGACTCTAAAGCTGCTGCTTTCGGTACTGTTTTCAATGAAGTACAGAAGGCTTCAGATATGCTGATCGAGGATGCAAAGGCTCAGTCAGCTCAGATAATCAGCGATGCCGAAAAAGCCGCAAAAGAAACCGTTGCAGGTGCAAATACACTTGCCGCAAAAATTATTAATGAAGCAGAAATGAACGCTTCACAAACCGTTTCCGACGCTGAAAAACGTGCCGATGAGATCACACAGACCTCCTATATCGCCCGTTCAGCCCTTTCAAGAAACGCCGATATCCTTACAAAAAATATCGAGGCTCTCAAAGCTGCTCTTGCAGAATCTGACAGACTCGTTTTAAATATGGCATCCGCACTTTCAAGCGAAGAAGTAATGGCTGCTGCCGTTGAAGCCGCTGAAAAGAGAATGGCAGAAGATGAAGCTGCTGCTCAGGAATTAAACAGTATTTCTGAGGAAACTGCGGCTGATGCTGAACCTGTTCCTGAAACCGAACAGGAAACTCCAAAGGAAGCAGAAAAACCTGCCGCTCCTAAAAAGAAAGGCAAGATCGACCTCGCTGCCCTTGCAGCTCAGGCTAATGCCTTAAACAAAAAGAATTGATCCATTTACGTATATTGTCAGCGCTCTGCTTTATTTACCACCAACGGCAAGGACAAAGCTGATGGCTGTGCCATATCAAGAACTTGTTCGCATCAGAGCAAATTCTAATTACGTGAAAATGTTCCAAGGAGAAATACAACATGAATGAAATCATTATTGTAAAACCTGAAAAATGCGTTGGCTGCAATGCCTGCGTAAGAAGCTGTCCTGCCCCAGAAGCCAATATTACCAAGGTACTCGACGACGGCAGATTTATGACAACTGTAAATCCTGATAAATGTCTTGCCTGCGGCGAATGCGTAAACACCTGCAACCACGGCGCAAGAGACTATATAGATGACACAGAGGAATGTATGTCCCGTGTTATCAAGGAGAAACTCATTGTCCTCGTTGCTCCTGCCATCAAGACTGTTTTCCCTAACAGATGGAAGGGAATCCTTGAATGGTTCAGAAAACAGGGATGTACTATATTTGATGTTTCCTTCGGTGCAGATATCTGTACATGGGCTCATGTAAGAGGTATCGAAACCAACAGAATAGGTAACGTAATTACTCAGCCGTGTGCCGCTATTGTCAACTATATAGAGGAATATCAGCCTAAGCTGCTCCAGAACCTCTCTCCTATCCACAGCCCTGCGGGATGCGCTGCTACATACGTTAAAAAATATCTCAGAAGAACCAATCCTATCGTATTCCTTTCACCTTGTCTTGCTAAAAAATCCGAATTTGTCGAGACAGGTCTTATCGAATATAACGTAACTTTCAAGAAGCTCATGGAATATTTCGACAAAAACGGAATTAGCATTCCTATGGACTCAGACGAAAGCTATGAATACAGATTTGACGAGGTTCAGGGTCAGCTCGGTTCTATTTATCCACGTCCGGGCGGACTAAAAGATAATATCCTCATGCATAACCCTGAGCTTAACGTCGTTACATCAGAAGGCGTTCACAAGGTTTACGGCGATCTTGATATGTATGCAAGAATGCCGGAATCAAAGCATCCTACCGTTTATGACGTTCTTTCATGTGAATTCGGATGTAACCTCGGTCCCGGAACCGGCTCTACACGTACACTTTTCGACGTTCTCAGTTCAATGAAAGCTATCGAGAACGAGGCTAAGGCAAAGCGTAAATCAGGCGGCATCATGGGACGTGGCGAAGATAAGCTGTTCAAGAGATTTGACGACGAGCTTCAGCTTGCCGACTTCCTCAGAACATACAAGCCGTCTATGCCTACGCCTCTCCCGACAGATGCTCAGCTTGAGCCTATCTTCGAGAAAATGGGCAAGCATACTCCGGAAGACAGAAAGTTCAACTGTCATGCCTGCGGATATAAGTCATGCCGTGATATGGCTATTGCTATTTTCCGTGGACTCAATACTCCTGACAACTGTATCGTACACGCTAAATCCGTTCTCGTTGCAAGACACTCCGCTCTCGCAAAACAGCATGAACATCTCGCTGAGATCACTGCACAGTGTCTTGAACTCTCCACAAAGCTCAAAGCAGATATTGCTAAGATCTCCAGAAATATGGCTACTATCGGCGATTCTACAGCAGCTACAGGAGAGAGAGCAGCAGTTGTTAAAGAGCTTCTCGAAAACATCGTTGAATTCTGCCACCAGAATGAGACTATGGACGCTGAAACTGTACCGCAGCTCATCAGCATTCTCGAAACAACCATCTCTGCATTCAGTGCTCTGGATGACAATGTTAACACCACAAATTCAAGCTCTATTTCTATCAACAAATCAATTGCTGAGATATCAAATCTCGTTGATGAACTTAACAAAGAGCTTATCAAAACTGAACAGTGCTGATATAACGCATAATATAAAAATAAGGGTGAACTCAGGTTCGCCCTTTATTTTTGCCATATGGGCATCTCTAAAAACCCGTTTTGAGTAAGAAAAAGCAGATAGGTGCAGCAGCTGCAAGGAAAGCCCTCGAAGGCGTGCTTTCGCACTACAAGAGGGGTTGACGCAGCAGATGCTGTGCATAGCTGCTTTTTCTCAGAAGGGGTTTTTAGAGGTGCCCATATATCTGTCATATAAAAAGGGATACCGTTTTCAGGCATCCCATATAAAATCATGCAAATTTTCTCAATGTAACTTTTGAAGTAAGCATGCTGTTGTTCCTTAAAGCCGGATTGGTATATTCACGCTCAACAACAAGAGTACCGTCTGAATTAAGCGTCATATGCACATTTACAGCATCATAGAAAACACCGTTGTCAGAATACATCGTAAGCATACCATCAATATAAGGACAGCAGAGCCACATCTCCGACTCACCCACTGACGGGATAGCGATAGGATATTTGTCAGTCGGAACACCGAAAAGTGTCTGAATATCAACAGTGTCACTGCCTTCTTCATAAGTGAAATTGATGCCTATACCGTCAGAATTTCCCCAGTCACCGGTAAAAGGAATTATCATCTCACTTGAAGGAGGCATTTTTTTCAGCGTATATGTTGAATTTTTGCCGAAACCAAAATCAACAAAGACAGAAACGGTATTGTCATCATTGACAGCCATCGTAAATTCTGTAGCCTTATTATAAAGATTGGCAATGCTTTCATCGTCACGGGACGAGCCAAGCTCATATCGAATATTCTGCGGTGAGCCCTCAAAAACGCCTATTTCAGAGGAAAAGATCTGGAAATTATTGCCAAGCAGAAAAATCGTAAAGCCCTCTGTTCCGAATTCATTATATTCAATATACATATCTCTGCCGTCAGTATGCCAATAACCGATAAGCGGCGAATCCTTGCTGAAAAGTTCCTCCATTGAGTATGTATTGTATTTATTCGGATCTTTTTCTGATTTTGTTGTTTCTTCATCTGTATCTTCTGAAGTCACAGCTTCGGAAGCAACGTCTGCGGCTGATGTTTTTTCATCAGAAACAGTATTATCTTCAGATGATGAGCTTTCAGAAACATCAATGGTATTCGGAACAGTCTGTGAACTGCATGAAACTGCCGAAAATAATGCAAAAGCCGAAATTACGGCAACCGAGGATGATATCAGAGTATGAAACAAGGTGTTTATTTCCATATTTTTCATCTTATTGACCTCCGTAAATTAACCTTGAAATAGTTATGCATAAATATTGACACATACAGATATATTGTAACACGAAAATTCAGATTTTGCAATACCTTAAATAAAAAAAGAACCGCACCCGAAGGTACGGTTCCTGAAAATGCAAGCAGTAATTACTTGATTTCGATTGTAGCGCCAGCTTCTTCAAACTTAGCCTTGAGCTCGTTAGCCTCAGCCTCTGAAACGCCTTCCTTGATAGCCTTAGGAGCGCCTTCAACAACTTCCTTAGCTTCCTTAAGACCAAGACCGAGAACTTCCTTAGCAACCTTGATAACAGCCATCTTAGCGTCACCGAATGAAGCAAGGATTACGTCGAATTCTGTCTTAGCGTCAGCAGCACCGCCAGCAGCACCGCCAGCAGCTGGAGCAGCAGCGATAGCAGCTGTTACACCGAATTCCTCCTGGATTGCGTCTACGAGTTCTGAAAGCTCGAGAACTGAAAGAGTCTTGATATCTTCAACAAATTTTGTGATCTTCTCTGAAGCCATGATAATAATCTCCTTTATAATTATTTTTGCCGTTTGGCAATTGATTTACGGCGGTCATGCCGCCATTGATGTCAGTGCAAAAGCACTGTCCGAAGTCACTAAGCAGCGATTAAGCAGCTTCTTCTGACTTCTTGTCTGCAACAGCCTGAAGTGTAGCAGCAAGCTTCTGGAGTGGGCCCTGAAGGGAACCAACGAGCTGAGCGAGGAGGACATCCTTTGAAGGGATCTTGGAAAGTGCAGTAACACCAGCCTGATCGTAAACCTCACCCTCAACATAACCAGCCTTGAGGTTGAACTTCTCGTCGCCTGCCTTTTCAGCAAACTTACCGAGAATTCTTGCAGGAGCAGTCTGATCGTCATTTGAAAGAGCGATAGCAGTTGTTCCGTTGAGAACTTCTTCAAATCCTTCGATACCGCAGTTTTTGAAAGCACGGAGGAGGAGAGTGTTCTTTTCTACGAAGTAGTTAACACCTGCCTCACGGAGTTCCTTTCTGAGCTTGGTATCTTCCTCAACAGTAATACCCTTGTAATCAACGAGTACGCCTGCAACTGAGTTTTTGATAAGCTCTGTGAGCTGCTCAACCTTAGCCTTCTTAGCTTCGAGTACAGCATTGCTTGGCATAAATATTCACCTCCGAATAAAATGTATAGATCGTATTCAGAAGCAACAAAAAAGCCCTTTACCGACAGTTCGGAAAAGGACAATAAAAGTTCGTTATAAACTTATTGCTATTCCTCGGCGGGACTTACAGACTTGCGTCATGCCGGCTGTCTTTAGAATACGATATGTACTGTTTTCACAGCTTTTATAGTATAGCACATTTTTTTATGCTTGTCAAGTAGTTTTTGAAAATTTTTTCGGATATTCTTATACTGTTTTATGGCAACACCGCACAAAGATTGTGCGGCAGAAACGCAGTCAGATTTTTCGTCAGATTGCATAGAAATTTCGCAGGCATACTTACGTATGGCAAGGAATTTCTGTGTAATATGACGAAAAAGAGCGCCCGAAGGAAGTGCCCTTGGGGTACAAGTTTATGACGTACAAAGTCGTTAGACGTGCTTTGTGCGGTGTTGCCTTATATTTACTGTTATATTGACAAACCGGCATTTTTGATGTATAATATTCATGTAAATCTTCACGGGGAGGGATAAATATGGATGCAAGCAGAGCTACCGCACTTGCTCTTGCATTTCTTGCCGCACTGTTTGTAATAATCGCAGGCAAATCATGCGCTGAAAATATCAACGAAACAAATAAACTCACACGAAAACAGAATGCCACTGCTTCAGAAACGACCGTTCAGAATACATATAATAAATATTATGATGAACATTTAAGGAATCAGGAAACAAGTGAAACTGTTCCGGAAATAACAACTGAAAAGAATTATATTGAAATTACAAATATGTTCCATGAAGTTATTGAAACTTCTATGATATCCACTGATTCACCCCCTGTCACTACGACAGAACAAAAGTCAATTCTTGACGGATACAACGATCGCCGGAAGAAGAAGGAAGAACAGGAAGCGTCTGAACATAATAAGACAGAAACTACTACCTTCGACATCAGCGGTATCGAAGTTCCGAGTCAGATAGAAATACATATTAATTAACGGAGGAACCATAATGGTTGTAATTGAACTTGAAAACGGAAAAAAAATAAGCATCGAGCTTTATCCTGACATCGCACCTATCACCTGCGAAAACTTTGAAAAGCTTGTAAAGAGCGGCTTTTATGACGGTCTTACATTCCACAGAGTTATCCCGGGCTTTATGATTCAGGGTGGTTGTCCTAACGGTACAGGTACAGGTGGTCCGGGCTGGAACATCAAAGGTGAATTTTCATCAAACGGCGTAAAGAATGACCTTAAACACACAAGAGGCGTTATCTCAATGGCCCGTTCAATGATGCCGGATTCCGCAGGCTCACAGTTCTTCATCATGCATGAAGATGCTCCTCATCTTGACGGACAGTATGCCGCTTTCGGCAAGGTAGTTTCAGGCATGGAAGCTGTTGACGAGATCGCAGAATGTGCTACAGACTACAGAGACAAGCCTGTTCAGCCGCAGATAATGAAAAAAGTTACTATTGAATAAAACTTTGCCGCAGCATTGAATATAAAATGCTGCGGCTATTTTATTATGGTAACACCGCACAAAGATTGTGCGTCAGAAACGCAGTTAGATTTTTCGTCAGATTGTACAGAAATTTTGCAGGCATACTGTCGTATGGCAAAGAATTTCTGTGCAAGATGACGGAAAAGATACAAGTTTATGACGTACAAAGTCGTCAGACGTGCTTTGTGCGGTGTTGCCTATATGCTTTTAACAAGCATATTCCACGTTTCGCAGTTTACCCCGCCATTCTGCGGCAGACCTGTTTTCTGCTGAAATTCACGGACTGCCGAGGCTGTATCATCTGTAAATTCGCCGTTTACTGCAACATCAGGCATATTGTCATATCTGCGGCTAAGCTCCTTGAGAAGTACCTGAATTACATAAACCAGTTCTCCGCTGTCACCGTTTTTGCAGATATACTTGCCTGACGGAAAGATATCAAGCGGCTCAGGTTCGGTTTCAAGATACGATCTGTATACTCTCACTATCTCGTCCCATGTATCACCGTTCACCTCACCTGTCACATCAAGTCCGTATCTGCGCTGAAACTCACGGACGGCATTTTCTGTATTGCTGTCATAGATGCCATTGGATACCATCTGCGGAATATCTCCGCCACGCTCTGAAATATATTGCAGATACCTTTGAATTTCAGCGATATGCTGTCGTTTCTGCTCATCTGTATACGGCATATGCTACCCCCTTATCGTATAACCGGGATTTTGATACGGACGCTTGTCAAAGCCGTATCTCAGGTCTGAATATACGCCTGCAATTTTGTCCCATGTAACCGCTCCTGTAATACCGGTGGGATTTATCCCGAACTGCCGCTGAAAAGCCGTGACTGACTGCTTTGTAAGCTGACCATAGTAACCCGTATTATTTACGGCAGGTATATTTCTGTAGGTCTGGTTGATATACGTCAGGTACTCCTGCAGGATACGCACAGACTCCCCTGACGAACCTTCCTGAAGCACTCTGTTAGGATACAGGGCAACAGGCGTATACTGAGGCTTTACGGTCACAGCAATGCCCTCATACGCCCTGTACAGGTCATTCCACGTCGCACGGTCAGCAATTCCCGTCTGCGGAAGTCCGAATACACGCTGGAATGATTTCAGTGAACGCTCAGTCTGCTCACCAAAATATCCCGTAACTTCAACAGGAGCAACTGCCTCGTAATATGCCCCGACAACTGCAAGATAATACTGGAGCACCTCAACTTCATTGCCGCTCATGCCGATACCAAGCTGTTCCGGATATATCGGCGTTATCTCGTCTATTGTCACGCCCTCGGAATCAAGGTCTGCTATATGCTTTACACTGGTATATATGTATGTTATCCTGTACCATGTCGATGCATTGACTTCGCCAGTAGGTTCAAGTCCGAAAACCTCCTGAAACCTTCTTACAGCGTCCTCGGTAGCTCTGCCGAAGTTGCCGTCAGCCTGCGGTATTTTGGGGATTGCCGGATAACTTCCCGAAATGCGATTGAGATATATCTGCAAAAAACGCACGTCATTTCCTGCCGTTCCCTGACGAAGCACCATATCAGGATATGACTGCAAAGTTGTTTTCACAGGTGCATTTTTCACAATGTCGATGTTGTTTCCGTAGTAATACTGCAATATCTCATAAGGCGTGTATCCACGATTTGCAAGTGTAACTGTCCCCCACTGTGAAAGCCCGTCACAAGTCGATGTCGTGCCGTTGCAAAATGCCGTAAACAGCGGTTCAACAGTCCCCTGCCGCCGCACATAATCATTGAAAAGCTCGTCAACGAGATAACTTATGTTCTCAAAATACTCCCTGCCATTGATAAATTTCTGGTCGTACTGCGTGGTCGAAGTAATATCAAAATCGTAGCCTTTTGACCTGTACCATTCGGTATAAATACGGTTCAGAGCATATGTCGTAATGGCGTAAATATTGGCTCTCAGCGCATTTTCAGGCCATGTCGGGAATATCTCGCTTGATGCCACATTTTTTATGTACGAGGCAAAATCCACCGTGACATTCGGCGCATTTTCATCAGGATATCCGAGGTGGACTGTAATAGTTTCGGGAATAAACGGTTTACCTGTCAGCATCGCATCACTCCCTTCCGCTTTGCAGGTCAGGCTCCTGATTGTAATACGTCAGAGTTTCCGAGGAAGGCGAAGCCATAAGCGGCAAAGGTATCATATTGAAATTCTGCACCGAAGTCACGCCCGAAAAAACAGGTACATCCACGCTTCTTGCGTTGAAATAGCCTTCTGCCGAAACGCTCACATCAAACAGGCTGTACGGTCGTATTTCGGCTTCAGGGCTTTGTGAATGACTAATATCAGGCACAGGCAGGCGAAATCTCGGTGAAGTACCATTCATGTCGGTAAGTCCCGATGCAAGTATCACACGTCTGCCGTCGATTGCGGCGGTTATCGTCACATTTGCCCCGACCACAGGTGACGATTCGTCTCCTGTCCGCACATAAGCTAAAACATATCCGTCATTGATATAATTCGTGTAGCTTTTTTCTGCATTCTCAAATACTTCATCGTCAGACTTTTCCGAACTTTCGTCATTTTCATACAGTTCGGAAATGTCTGGCTCAGGGTATTTTTCCTCGTCATTTTCAGGCATTATCTGCTCATCATCAGCATTGCGCCGACTGTAAAGCTGCATCATTTCCTCTCTGTAGCGCTCCATCTGAGTTTTATCCATAAAATCACCTCTGCCACATTCTATGCAGCGGATATGCCTTTTATTACTTCCATTACCTCAGAAAATCGTATTAAGGCACGGAATTTCGCCTTTTCTCAGAGTATCGAGCAGTTTTATAAGCTCAGATGTCTGCGGAATGACTTCTTTTTCATCAAATTCGGTCATAAGCCCGATACGTGAGACAATGCGCTCTGCCTCAGTAAGTCTCTCGTTTCTGAGAAGAACCGACGCAATGGCATTGAAGCTGTTCCAGTCATTTTCAAGCATAACAGCAGTCTCATGAGCCGCCGCAATATCGCCTTCCATATACTGCTGTGCTATCTCAGATGTTTCGGCTATCATCTCAGTGCAGCATTTGTTCACCCATATTCCTGAAATTACGCTGACTGCAATGAGTATCAGCAGAATTGCGGCACTTATCTTAACTCTTGTCATTGCAGTCCCCCACCTTATCAGCAAACGGCTTGCCTCCGTCGTTCCACGCAATATAGCATTTTCCAGACCGTTCAACAGTCATAAGCAGTACATCATCAAGCTTTTTTCCTGCACGTTTCAGCACATTTTCCACGGTATTTACGTCAAATCCAAGCGAGCTAAGAGCATTATCCAGAATTTTCCCGTCCGAAACAACAAGCACAGGCGGATCTTCACACTTTACATTTTTCAGCAGATCACTTCGTACCGGAGTATCATCGGACTGCTTCTTCATGACGGAAAAACTGCCTGTAGTCTCAACAATGGCATACTGCACCTCATTCAGGTCAAAAACGTCGCTTCCACGCATTGCCGTCATGAGGTCATCAACGGACAATCGCAGTTCTTTCAGCGTATTTACGTCGATCACGCCGTTTCGTATGATGATCTTCGGACTGCCTGACACCATTTTTCTGAGTTTTGGAAACCTGAGTATCAGCCACGACATAATGACCTCAATGCAGACAAGCGACAGAATAGGCGTAACACCGACGATCACAGGTATATTTACATCTTCAAGCGGCAGAGTTGCGATATTTGAAACAAGAATGGTTATAACAAGCTCTGACGGCTGTAATTCGCCAAGCTGACGTTTTCCCATAAGTCTGACGGCAAAAATTACGAGAATGTAAAGCAAAAGTGACCTGAAAAGAATTATGCTCACGGCAAGCACCTCCCTGCAAATGTATTATAAGCAGAAAAAATGCATATATACAAAAAAATCCGCCATGCATAGCAACGTTACGCACAGCGGACTTATCAGTCGTTTATTTTTCAAACTGCTTGTTATACTCATTGTAAGCCTTGACAATAAGTTCAGCGCACAGGTCGTCACCGAGAAGGGCACTGTTGAGGCAAAGCGAATACTGGTCTTTATCCTGCCATACACCGCCTGTATTGACGTTATAGAACGTTTCACGGCGTTTGTCAGCCTTTTTCATAATAGACTCTGCCTTATTTTCCGAAATGTGATATTCCTCTATGGCACGTTTTACACGTGATTTTGCATCAGCATATATAAACACGCTGAAGCATCCTCTGTCCTCAAGGATATAGTTTCCGCATCTGCCAACGAGCACGAAGCTTTTTTCTTTATTGGCAATTTCTCCGATAATCTTGCTTTCCATAAGGAACACCTTATCGGAAAGAGGAAGATTTTCCTCCATAGTCCTCGTCGGATTAGCCGAGAGGAGCAATGAATAAAGAAAACTTGTCGGAACATTTTCCTCTGCTGTTTCAAGGAACTCAGGTGCAATACCGCACTGCTGAGCGGTCATTTCGAGAATCTGCCTGTTATAGCAATTTATACCGAGCTTTTCAGCTGCAAGTTTTCCGATGTAGCTTCCGCCGCTTCCGTATTGTCTCTCGATCGTAATGATAGTTTTTTTCATCGGAATTATCCCCCCATATAGTTTTTATTATCATAATATATTCCGTGTATACAATTATATCACATTATGCACACATTTCAAGAGTATTATTAACTCAAATTGTAAAAATAATAGATTTTCTATGTTTTCAACAACTATGTCTTCTCTTATTTGTGCAACTTTTAATAATAGCAGTGCATATAATTTAACCGTCAAAGCGGTAATGATTCCTTATATTTTATTCTTATAGAATTGAATTTCTATTGATTTTTAATATATTTTATGTTATAATGGCTGTGTAGCTGTATTTTCAGCTCTGTCTTGTATCGGTACAGGAGGATTCATTATGAAAACCAACCGATTATTCAGCGTGATTTCCGCTTTTGTCATAGCATTTTCAGCTCTCTCTGTGAATAATGCAGTCATTGCGGAAACCTATAAATGTGACTATACCACAGAACAGATAACTGCATCTGAAGTCAGACCCATGCTTACAATAAGCAGCATCTCTATAACAAAAGAAGAAGCCGAAAAATCGCCTGTTCAGACTATCTCTTTGACTGTTTCAGGCGCTGACGGAAAATACTGTTCATCAGGCTTTCACGTCTATTTTGACAAGCGTCTTGAACTTGTTTCAGCTCCGCAGTCGGGCAATGCTATAGTAAAGCTCAATTCTTCTTCTGATTTCAAGGATAACTGCGTTTTCCTTGCAACATCAGGTCTGAAAAATTACGGAACTGACGGCGTTATGTGGACATTCAGCGTTAAACTGCCGTCCGATGCGAAAAGCGGCGACTTCTTCCCTGTTGAAGTCGTATACGAAAACAAAAAGCTCACCGAGGACGTTTTCAACAACGCCGAGGACAACGAATGCGGCAGACTCATGCAGGCATGGCTTTTCACAAACGGCATTGAAAACGGCGGAATCAGCATTTCAGGCGGAACCGCCTCATATCTTGCAGGAGATGCAAACTGCGATAAAGAGATAAATATGGGTGACTGCGTTCTTATCATGCAGTCGCTTGTAAATCCCGATAAATACGGCATCAACGGCTCAGACAAGTCACATATAACATCACACGGCATGAATAATGCCGATGTATACGGCAATGACGGCATAACTAATATGGATTCGCTCACAATATGCGAATTTCTTCTTGAACTTGTCGACTCACTGCCGGTCAGATAACTGACATCAATACAATTATCAACAGAAAGGAAAAACATGGATAACTCACAATTATGGAAAATAGGTCTTGTAATCGTCATGATGGTATTTTCCGCACTTTTTTCAGGTACAGAAACCGCCTTTTCAAGCGTCAATAAGCTGCGTCTTAAAAACTACGAAGCTCAGGGAAACAAGAAAGCCTCAAAAGCCCTGAAGCTTGCAAACAAATTTGACGAGGTGCTGACTGCCGTACTGATAGGCAACAACATAGTAAATATCGCAACATCTTCTGTGAGCACCATAATTTTCGTGGATATTTTCGGATCAAAGGGTGCGGCTGTATCAACGATCGTCATCACAGTTCTTGTGCTTATTTTCGGCGAAGTTCTGCCAAAGTCCTACGCCAAGAAAAATGCCGAGAAAATAGCTCTCATGTTTGCCTCTCCGCTTTCTGTGCTTGTTGTCATTTTCAAGCCGGCAATAATTCTCCTCAACAAGCTTTCGTCGCTCATCTCAACAGGCGACGGCTCACCAAGCGTAACCGAAGATGAACTAAAATACATGATAGACGAGATCGAGGAGCAGGGCGTAATTGAGGAACAGGAAAGCGAACTTGTGAAAAGCGCTCTTGAATTTGACGAGATCACCGTCAGCGAAATACTTATCCCACGAGTAAAGATCGTAGGTATCGACATAAATACGCCCATAGACGAGATAAAGGACACTTTCAGTTCACAGATGTATTCAAGACTGCCTGTCTATGAAAAAAGTCTCGACGAAATTGTGGGCATGATAACGAATAAGGCATTCTATAAAATGCTCGTTGAAGGCAGGAATGACATAAAAAGCATAATTCAGGACGTACCGCATATCGCCGATACAAAGCTTATCAGCGAAGTTCTCAGGGATATGCAGCGTTCAAAGGTACATCTTGCTGTTGTCACAGACCAGTACGGCGGCACAAAGGGTATCGTTACACTTGAGGACATTATCGAGGAGCTTGTCGGTGATATATACGACGAGGACGACGAGATCGAAAACCGCATTTTCATGGTTGCACCTGATAAATATGAGGTTGCAGGCGATATGAATATAAGCGATATGCTTGAAATGCTCGACCTTGACGAGGATATGATAACCACGGACTATACGTCAGTCGGCGGCTGGGTGACTGATGTCATGGAGCATATTCCTGAAGCAGGAGAAACTGCTGAAACCGGAATTTTCCGTATCACAGCTATAAAAGTCAACGAAAAGAATGTCGAAAAGGTCATTATTGAGGTTCTGCCCGTAAATAATGACGAAGAAGAATCCGAATAAAAAAGGCTGCGGAAAAACCGCAGCCTTTTGTTTGCATGTTCAGGGGTCGCAATCAGAAAAGGTCGAAATTACCGAAGATATTTTCATCGATAACATAGTAAACCTTGTTGATCTCTGGTCTTACATAAACAACAATGCTCTTTGCAGATTTGATACCTGCAACAGCCTTTGCCTTTTCAACGAGTTCAGTTCCTGCAACTTCAGCACCGCCATACTGGATGACAACTTTTCTTTCCTCAGCAGCTTCTGCCTTTGCATCAGCCTTTTTAGCGGGAGCCTTCTTTTCAGCAGGTTTCTTTGGAGCTGCAGTCTTCTTAGCAGCAGCCTTCTTTGCCGGAGCTTTCTTTTCTTCAACAGGAGCTTTCTGCTCAGCAGGTGCTTCCTCAGCGATTGGTGCTTCTACGATTGGTGTTTCTGCTTTTACTTCTGCTGCAGCCTGTGCAGCTTTCTTCGATGTTCTTGCCATGATAGCAACCTCCTTGATAAATGAATTACTTAGTGTTTACTGCGTTTTTGAGTGCCTGACCAGCCTTAAAAGCAGGAGCCTTTGAAGCAGGAGCAGTCATCATTTTCTTTGTCTGTGGGTTAATAACCTGTTTTTCCTTGCGGTCACGAACCTCGAAAGTACCGAAGCCAACGATTGAAACCTTGTCTCCGTTAACGAGAGCGTCTGTAATAGCAGAAATCATAGCATTTACAGCAGCCTCTGCGTTCTTCTTGGTGAAGTCTGTTTTATCAGCAACAACGCTGATTAATTCAGTCTTTGTCATTGTGGTATCCTCCATAAATTTGAATTTACAATTGAATTATATACCCTTTGCGCCGATTTGTCAAGGAATTAGGGAAAAAATGACAAAACGCCCGATAATGCGCCGTTTATTGCCTGTTTTTTATTCATTTCACCAATAGAATTTGCCTATTTTCCGTAAACGCTTGTAAAATTATCAGACAAAATGTATTATTTTCACAATCAGCACGACATTTCGTCACCTGAAAAAGTGTATTTTCGGCTTGATTTTTCGTCCCAGTATGTGAGAAAATACTCTAATGTATGCGCTTTTCTCACAAGATTCGGGCTTTCTTTTTTCAGATATTCAAGAACTTCTTCACGGGACTGCGGTATATGATCGCCTTCATCTGCGTCAAGGCAGTACGATCCCCTCCATTCTCCGTCTGTTTTAATACATTCAGCCGCCATTCTGCTGTTTAATATCCTGTTGAGGAACATCTTGAACTCATCAAATTCCTCATAATAGCAGTGCATATGCCATCCGCCGAAATACAGCGTTATTTCGTCATTGACATCAATGAACATCTCCTCTCCTGTCCCGTTGACAAGCTTGATGCTGATAGTGTTATCAGACATTCCCTTGAATTCTTCCTCTTTGTTCGTGTGGAGCGAATATTTTTCACCGTGACTGTCAAGAATTCCGCATATTTTCTCCACGTATTCTTTGATTTCTTCCATAGCAATTCTCCTTAAATATTATTGTTACGAAGTAACCTTTTAATATACAGGAATTGCATGAAAAAGTCAAGTCCTTTGCAGAATTTCAGCTATATACACAAAGTGCAGGACACATTTTCTGCGTCCTGCACAAATTAAGGGAACACCGCACAAAGATTGTGCGGCAGAAACGCAGTTAGATTTTTCGTCAGATTGCACAGAAATTTCGCAGGCATACTGTCGTATGGCAAGGAATTTCTGTGTAATATGACGGGAAATATACAAGTTTATGACGTACAAAGTCGTCAGACGTGCTTTGTGCGGTGTTGCCTTAATTATGATGCTGAAAGTTCACCGTTTTCGTCAAGGTCAATGTCAATAACATCGCCTGCGGAGAGATTTCCGCCGATTATACACTTTGCCGCAAGAGTCTCAACTTTGCTCTGAATAAATCTTCTGAGCGGTCTTGCGCCGAAATTCGGGTCATAGCCGCAGTCAACGATATACTGCTTTGCGGCATCGCTGATATTTATACGGATATGCTTGTCATCCAGACGCTTCTGCAAATCAGCAAGCATAAGGTCAACAATACCCATAATTTCCGTCTTTCCAAGCGGCTTATAGAAAACAGTCTCGTCAAGACGATTAAGGAATTCAGGTCTGAACTGTGTCTTCAGCAGTCCCTCTACCTTTTCTCTTGCGCTGTCCGTGATATCGCCGTTTTCATCAATACCGTCAAGAATGAACGGCGAACCAAGATTTGATGTGAGTATGATTATCGTATTCTTGAAATCCACGGTACGTCCCTGTGAATCGGTAATTCTGCCGTCATCGAGCACCTGAAGCAGAATATTGAAAACATCAGGGTGGGCCTTTTCTATTTCGTCAAACAGCACAACTGAATACGGCTTCCTGCGTACAGCCTCGGTAAGCTGACCGCCCTCATCGTAGCCAACGTATCCGGGAGGCGCTCCGATAAGTCTGCTGACGCTGAATTTCTCCATATATTCACTCATATCGATACGGATTATATTTCGCTCATCGTCAAAAAGTATCTCAGAAAGAGCCTTTGCAAGCTCGGTTTTTCCCACACCTGTCGGACCGAGGAAAAGGAATGAACCGATAGGTCTGTCAGGTGACTGAATACCTGCACGGGAGCGCAGAATAGCCTCACTTACCTTTGTAACAGCCTCATCCTGACCGATAACACGCTTATGGAGCAGTCCCTCAAGGCCGAGAATTTTCTCCTTTTCGCCCTCCATGAGTTTTGCAACAGGGATACCCGTCCAGCGGCAGACGATCTTTGCTATCTCGTCCTCTGTGACCTTATCACGGAGCAGTTTGTCGCCTTTCTGATCCTGTTCAGCCTGATGTTCAAGCTCGTCAAGCTCTTTTTTGAGCTGAGGCAGTCTGCCGTATTTAAGCTCTGCCGCCTTATTCAGGTCATATTCACGCTCTGCCTTTTCAATGTCGCCGTTGAGCTTTTCAAGTTCCTCACGGAGCTTCTGAACGGCTGAAATATCGTTTTTCTCGTTCTCCCACTTAGCCTTCATGCTGTTGAATTTCTCACGCAGTTCTGCAAGTTCTTTCTGTATCTCGCCAAGGTGCTCCTGTGATATATTGTCGCTCTCCTTTTTAAGAGCAGCCTCCTCAATTTCAAGCTGAACGATTTTTCTTGATATAACGTCAAGTTCAGTCGGCATTGAGTCCATTTCGGTGCGTATGGTAGCACAAGCCTCATCGATAAGGTCAATAGCCTTATCAGGAAGAAATCTGTCTGTGATGTATCTGTTGGACAGCACAGCCGCAGAAATAAGTGCATTGTCATGTATTTTTACGCCGTGGAAAACTTCATAGCGCTCTTTAAGTCCACGCAGGATAGAGATAGTATCCTCAACGCTCGGCTCGGCTACCATAACAGGCTGAAAACGTCTTTCAAGGGCAGGATCTTTCTCAATATACTGACGGTATTCATTAAGCGTTGTAGCGCCTATACAATGCAGTTCTCCACGGGCAAGCATAGGCTTAAGAAGATTGCCTGCATCCATAGCGCCGTCGGATTTGCCTGCGCCGACAATCGTATGAAGTTCATCAATAAACAGCAAGATCTGACCGTTGCTGTTCTTTATCTCGTTGAGAACTGCTTTCAGACGTTCCTCAAATTCGCCTCTGTACTTCGCACCAGCCACGAGAGCGCCCATGTCAAGCGAGAATATCTTGCGGTCTTTCAGGCTGTCAGGAACGTCGCCTGCAACGATTCTGAGAGCAAGTCCCTCGGCAATTGCAGTTTTGCCTACGCCCGGTTCGCCGATAAGGACAGGGTTATTCTTCGTTTTTCTTGAAAGGATTCGGATAACGTTGCGTATTTCGCTGTCACGTCCGATAACAGGGTCAAGCTTGTTTCTGCGTGCAAGACCGACAAGCTCCTGACCGTATTTTGTGAGGACATCATATGTCTCCTCCGGATTTTCATTTGTGACACGGGTATTTCCTCTTACAGACATAAGAGCGCTGAGAAATCCGTCACGAGTTATATTGAAAGTATTGATAAGTTTTGATACTTCGCTGTTTTTGCTGTCGATAAGGGCGAGCATGAGATGTTCAACTGAAATGAACTCGTCCTTCATATTTGAAGCGATATTTTCGGCATTTGTGATAACACGGTCAGCCTCGGCCGAAAGGCTTATATTGGCACTTCTGCCGCTGCCTGTGACCTTCGGGAGCATACTTATTTTCTTGTCAGTCTCATTGTCGAAAAGGTCGGCGTCAACATTCATTTTTTTCAAAAGCTGAGGTATAAGACCATTTTCCTGTTTTAACAGACCTGACATAAGATGAACAGGCTCAATAATTGAATTTGACTGCATAACGGCGGTATTCTGAGCTTTTCTTACGGCATCAATAGTTTTTTGTGTCATTTTTTCGGCATTCATAGTATATCCTCCTTATATCATATACTCATCAAGCAGTTCCGCATACTCCGCTTCAAGTTTCGGAGCATAAACGGAAAAATCCTGCGGAGATGAAAAATAGACCTGAATTGACTTGTTAAGATTATCAAGATAACGGCTTATAGCCTCACCGGTGCTTTCGCTTTCCACACCGTTTCCGAGAAGTCTGCGGACAAAGCACCCTGAAACAAGTTCACAGCCATAGTCACTGCGTCCTCGCTTTGCTGACATAGCGGCTTCAAGTTTTCCACGATAGACAAAGAAGCTGTTGAAAAGCTCAGTCAGTGCGCTGTTCTGAGTACGTATCTGCACTCTTAGTGTGCCCAGTCTGCTGTCGGGGATACGTTCAAGCTCGACCTTGTAGCTTATTGTCGGGCGGTATTTATAGTCAAGTGCAGTTTTTATGGTCATGAGTGATGCAGACCGCTGCTGCTGAACCTGAAAATTACCGCTGACCAGTTCTTCAAGCGAACTGAATATCTCACGCATACGCATTTCAGGCGTAACGCAGGAAAGATGCTCGGCTAATATCTGGTTTATGAGGTTGGAACGGCTTGTTCCGAGACGATAAGCCTCATTATCGACTGCTTTTACAACGTCATCCATAAGAACAAGGCTGTAAACGCTTTTCTTCATCATTCATCCTCCTTTGCTCGTTTTCTATATTATAGCACCGATTATATAACTCGTCAAGCGTTTTATATAATCTTTCACGCAAGTTTCACAATATAAAAAAAATCCATCCAGCGGATGGAAGGCGTTCAATCCAAACGGTATAACCGTTTAGCACTGTAGACTGAACAAGCAATAAGTTAAATAAAATTATTGAGAATAGAAAACATGAAAAAATTACAAATGAAAGGGGGTTGGTTTTATTAAATAACAAAACTATCTCTATGGCGAGCAAGTGAATTCAATTCATGTATTAAGCACATGAGAGGGGAGGGTACTTAATACCTTTTGCCAATATTCTTCATTTGCTGACTATATTATAATGCAAAAACGCACTTTTGACAATATACATTTGTAGCCTAAACTTCATTTTTGTATACTTTTCTCTATGTTTTTGCATTTTTTCTTGTTAATTTTTAATTAATTAGTATTTTCATATTACCAGTTTACATTTTATCCAAATCGTCAATATATACAAGGCATTCATATAAATAACGTGTCGTATAGTTAAAAATGTTATATACATAATGAATAAAAAAGTGCCCCGATAAAGGAGCACTTTTGCTGTTATTACTTATAGTCAACTATATTCTGACCGTCAGCGAGTGTGATCGTCTTTCCGCCGCTGCCGTTAATTACGGTATAATATGAACTTCCGGCACTTATCTCAGGTGCAAGCATCATAAGGCATCGGAAATTATTATGCGGCTCAAATGCTATCATCTGAGCTGAATCAAGAACCATCTCGACTGCTGAACCCGCATCAAATGAACCGCCAAGGTCAACAATAACAAACGGATTTGCGGAAGTAGTCGGCGCAGAGACCTGATTTCCAGCCGCAAAGACATATCCGCCCGTATAATTGAACGGTCCTCCTGCGTAAATTGAGCTTTTCTCCTCTTTCGTGCCGCCTGATATAACGCATCTGCCGCCGTTGATATTGATAGTTCCCTTCGACTTTAAGCCGTTTGTGCCGCCGAAAATGGTAAGTTCACCGTCATTCACCGTAATATCGTCATGAGCATAAATGCCCGATTTTATGGAGTTTATCTCGAAAGTGCCGCCCTCGATGATAACATCGTCATCGCTTGCAATTCCGTGTGCGTTGTTTGAATAGATGCACAGCTCGCCGCCGCCTTTAATACGCAGAGTGTCGTTTGAGAAGATAACGCCGTCATTTATTTTGTCCTTTGCACCGTCCCTGAGCACTGAAACAGTACCGTTCATCAGTTCAACTGTACATTTCTTAGCCTCATCTATCAGAATTGCAGGACCTGCGGAATTTGCTATATCCACACCGTCAAGAATGACCTTGACTTTCTCCTCAGTCGCCGTGCTGACGCAAACCTGCCCGTTGTCGGTGCTTCCCTTTACGAGATAGTCGCCGCCTGCGGTGATGATGACTGTATTGCCCTCAATCGTAACATTTTCACCGACTGCTTTCGGAGATGCACCCATTGTTATCTCTGCTGTATACTCACTTCCAGGCTCGCTTTGTGCAGGCTCTGAGCCGCTGTCAGAAGATGAAGATGACGTTCCCCTGCCAGTATCGATCGACTGCGGACTTACTTCGAGAGATGTTGTTGAAGCAGTCCCATTTGATTTTCCAGCTGTAGTTGTACTTTTAGCTGATTTCTTATCGGCGGCAGTGGTTGCAGTTTCGTTTTTCTTGTCGGCTTTTTCAGTAGTTTTTGAGTCGGATTTTTTATCAGTAGTTGTTTTCTTATCGGATTTTTTAGTGGTTTCAGTTTCATCTTCCGATGACTTATCTTTTTCCTTAGTCGATTTTATATCAGTCGCAGATACTTCGCTTTCAACCGCAGTATCAGAACTGTCCTTTGTATTTTCTTTTTTATCACCGCATGAAAAAGCCGTGATCATGAGGGAAACGGCAGCAAAAGCGGCTGCAAATCTCTTATATTCCATATAATTCACTCCTTAAATACAAAATTGCACAAAGCCGCTTTTCACACGACTTTGTGCTTATTTTATGATTATTAGTTTTCGTAGATCTTGTCGTCGTACTTGAAGAAAACAAGATTGATAGTCATATTTCCGTTGAGGGCACGAAGCTCATCAACAAACTTCTTCTGGTCAATGTTTTCAAGAACGTCAACGCTGTAGATAAGCTCAAAAAGTGTACCGAAATTAGTTGTCTTAACTCGTCTGAGCTTGTGGAAAGTTGTGTACTTATTGAGAACCGGCTCAAAAACGCCCTGATAATCGAGGTTTTCAGGAATTGCGATTTTAAGAGTCATGTGTCTCTTCTTGCATCCGCCGAAATCGATCTCTGAGAGTACGAAAAGTACAGCGCCAAGAATGATAAAGAAAACGATTGCAAATCCGACGTAGCCAATTCCACAGGCAGTACCTGCTGCCATAGCAAAGAATATGTAGGCTATATCTTTCGGATCACCGGCAACGCTTCGGAAACGTACAAGCGTGAACGCTCCTGCAAGGCTCAATGCGCCTGCTGTCGTATTTATGAGGAGAAGAATAAGTGCAATTATAGTCGGAAGCATTATCATGGTAAATACGTAGCTCTGGGAGTAACCTTCCTTGCGGTGAGTTACGATATATATCATGCTAATGAGGAAGCCCATTACAAGTGCAGCTCCCACACAGAGGAAAAACTCCCCTGCCTTGATAGATCCGAGTGCATTTGCAGAGTTATTGACTACAGAATCCTCGTAGAATTTTGAAAGTACATTTCCAAAAAAGCCGTGTTCAAACATATGATTTTACGCTCCTGTTCATTATAAAAGTATTATTGCTTATCGGTAATCCCGATACATAGACACGTTTTTCTGTCTGTGCCATCTGTCTTTCTACAACCTGCTCCATAACAAAATTCTGATAGGCTCTGCCATACTTTGAGAAGCTTGTCTTATATATCTCAAGCTCAGAAAGCTTATTAACGAGCCAGTCAGGAATAGCATTTGATACCTTGACTTCCATGAGTCTCTGGTCAGCACCGATGATATAATTGCCATAGCTCTCGTGGTTAAGACCGAGGTCAAAACGGCGCTCAGTTATCTTTCTGTCGAAGGTAAGTCTGAAATCGTGGTCATCCTTGCCGAAGAAAGCTTCACGCTGATAGCTTATGTACTGCTTAGGTGCTATCGGGTAACTGTCAAGGAAAACATCAAGTTCCCTGAAAACCTGCTCTGTAATATATTTCGAGCATTCAGGCTTTGTGCGGTTAGCGAAATAGGCATCAGACTCAGCAAGCGTCATAGATACTCTTCTTTTAGTAACGATGCCGCCGATTTTTTTCTTTATCTCAAGAAAAACACGGTCATCAGGAGAAGCCGGTGAATAATAGCTGCGCAGTCTGATTTTTTCTTTGTAGTAAGGCTTTGCGAGTGACTCTCTGATAAGATAGTCATCGGGGGTATCATAATAGATATTATAGATACCATACTCCTTACCACCCACGCAGTAGTCATCAGCATTCATATACTTTGAAACTACTTCCATGAGTCCTTGATACTGATCCATATTCAGGAGAAATTTGATTTCTTTACGAGCAAATGTATTAATAGCCATAAGCATCTCCGAGGCGGGACTGCCGTCCGGAGTTCACACTCCTTTCGTATCGTCTGATCATATTTTAGCATTTATTTCTTAAAATAGTCTTAATTGAGATCAAGCATTCCAATTCCCAACAATCTCAAACGTTTCTCTCATGCATTGAATATTTCTCAGTATTTCGTCATATTTTGTTGTTTTTGTACTTTTGCTTTCACATTTTTTGATATGTTCAAGCAAAAATTAAGCAATAAATGGTCAGCTTAATTATTAAAATTCAGCTAAATAATTCTGTAATTTAACTATCCCTGCTTTCTGTAAAAATATTATGTATCATGCGGCTCTGTCAGTCGGTCTCCATCCTCACAAGACCGTATAGTCCGCTTTATGGAATTACTCCCCGAAAACGGCAATGAATCTTCGTTCAACATTCTTCCAATAATTCCCTGCATAGTCGATCCCTACTCTGGGAGCAGTCTTTATCTCCGGTCGGCAGCCGTCATCTTCAAGCCATATGCTGTCGTTTCCGCAGATCTTTCTGCCATTGAAGCTTCCGTCAATACAAAGATATTTCGTGAGCTTTGCCGGTCCGCAATGCTCAGTGCCTGCACGTAAAAGGACACCCTGCGGCTCATCCTTTTCGCCCGTGACCACATTCATCATCCAGTGCATACCATAGCACAGATAGACATAGATCACTCCGCTTTCGCCGTACAGTATTTCAGTGCGCTTTGTCCTTCCCTTTGAAGCATGGCAGCCGAGATCCTCCTCGCCGCCGTAAGCCTCAGTCTCGGCGATACGTTCACGAATTTCCGTACCGTCATCAAGACGGCGCACAAGTATTTTCCCTGCGAGTTCTCTTGCAACTGTCATAACGTCACGGTGAAAGAACTCCTCATTCAGTTTCTTGTTCACTGCTGTACCCTCAGTTTCTGTTCGATATCCTTGTCAGGTCTGACAAAAGCGGTCTTATAATTTGTGAATATTACCTTGCCGGGCTTGGCGCCTGCTGGCTTTTTCACGAATTTAGCGAGACAGTAGTCAACGGGAACAAGTGTGGAATTGCATCCACGGCTGTTCACTGAAGCGATAACAGCCGCCTCCTCGATCGTACTGTCGGGGGGAGTTGAGCCGTCCGTCAGTATCAGGACATGAGATCCTGTAATGCTCTGGGTATGCAGCCATATATCGCTCTTTTCAGCAAACTTCAGGGAAAGCTGGTCGTTCTGATGATTATTTCTTCCAACGAGTATGGTATAGCCATCGCTCGACCTGTACTCAACAGGCGGCAAAGCTTTGGGAGGTTTTGCCTTTCCGCCCGTGTACTTTATATAACCTTGCTCACGAAGCTCAAGTCGCAGCTGGATTATATCATTTTCAGAAGCCGCTCTTGTAAGAGAATCGAAAACGCTGTCAAGGTATTGCAGTTCCTCCTCGCCTTTTTCGATCTGAACTGCGAGAATGTTCTCGGCAGTTACGGCTTTCTTGTATTCGCTGTAATAATGCTGTGCATTCTGTGAAGGTGTTTTCCTGACATCAAGCCTTACCTCAACGGACGGGCAGTTCTCGTCGTAAAAATTTTCGAGCAGAGCGGAACTGTCGCCTTTTTTGATGCGGTAAATGTTCGCAGAAATGAGGTCCCCGTAAAGCTTATGCTGTTCCTTGTCGGCACAGGCACAAAGCTCCTCACGCTGAACTGCGATACGTCTTGAAGTTCTCTCCGTAAGATTCACAAGAAGCTTGAAAAGGTCATTGGCACGCTGTTTCGTTCGGGCTGAGCGGTCACGTTCCGAATAGAAGTGATCAAGCAGTCCGCAAGCCGAACCGATTTCCTTTGTATACATAAGCGTCCCGAACTGCGAAAGGCGGATGAAAGAGAAATCTTTGAGCTGACCATCCTTGTCGCTGACAGCAGTAAAGCAGCATTCGCCGCTGATAAGCTGTTCACGGGTACGTTTAATAGCAAAAAGCAGTCTGTCGAGCTGATCACCGTCAACGGTATCGCTTTCAAGGTGACTGCCACGTCCTGCAAAGAAAGTCCATTCCCGTGCAAGAACAGGCGAAATACCTTCAAATGCACGTATCATAGCCTTTGAAAGTTCGGAAGGATTGACCTCACGAATTTTTCTGACTATCTCATCAGGTTCAGCCGTAAGGAAATTGAGTCTGTCGTCCTTTGGCGGCATGGTATATTTCATGCCGGGAAGGACCATACGTTCACGGGACATCTCCTCATCAACACGTTTGATGCTGTCGATGACCTTTCCCTCATCGCTGATAATGATAATATTTGAGCAGCGTCCCATAATTTCGCAGGCAATGGTAATTGTGATCACATCACCCAGTTCATTGACGCACTCAAAATCAAGATAAAGCACTCTTTCAAGACCGATCTGACGTATATCGATAAGCTTACCGCAGCCGAGACGCTTTCTTAAAAGCATACAGAACATAGGCGGAGTCTGCGGATTATCGACATTCAATTCAGTGACATGAACTCTTGCACTTCCAGCATTTGCGGAAATATAGAGCTTTTTGCTGCCCTGACGTGTACGGAAGGAGATGATGATCTCCTCACGGGAGGGCTGATGGATTTTTTCAACTCTGCCGCCGATAAGCGGTTGGAGTTCAGATTTTACAGCGTAGAGAAATGCACCGTCCAGTGCCATCGAATCAATCCTTTACATTTAATTTTTGGTCAGTACAGTTTTTCAAAAGTTGTGCTGTACCTTACAAAACAAAAGTGTGAAGCAATAAACGAAAATTGACAGTGACCAACATCTCTCAACATCATTATTATATCACTTCACACAATATATTTCCAGTCATTTCTTGCGATATATCAGCAATTCAAAATCAGCTTTTGTGCAGATTGAGCAAATCTGTTCAAGCCGCTGCTGCTGATCTCTGCCTGTACGGTAATAATAAGGAGTCATAGAAAAGAGTGATTGTACATCTTGCTGAGATGCCAGCTCCATATTATATGCAATATGCTCATGCCCGATAAAGTCAAAGCCTTCAAGGTCAAAAGGCTTGACTTCATTGAGATAAGGAATATCATAAATCGCTTTTTTCAGTTCCCAAAGATGTTCCGTTGACGGGACAGCCATCGTCATAATGCCGTCTTTTCGCAGAACACGGACATATTCCGCACCGCAGTACGGAGCAAACATCGTGACAAGCATATCGCACGAATCGCTCAGAACAGGAATATGAAATACGCTTGCCGCCGCAAATGTAATATTTTTCTTTCTTTTCGCAGCAGCCTCGACCGCAATTTTTGATATGTCAATGCCATACATACTGACCGATTTTTGCTGTGAGTTCAGCTTATCGTAAATTGCGGTGGTATAATAACCTTCACCGCAGCCTGCATCAAGAATGACATTTCCGTCAAGCTTATCGGATACAATTTCACAAAGCGCATCTTTCAGCGGCGCATAATAGCCTTTTTCGAGGAAATCACGCCTTGCCTGAACCATAAGCTTGTTGTCGCCGTGAACAGTTTTACCGATATGCTTTGAAAGCAGCAGATTTACATATCCGCTTTTAGCCTTATCGAAGCTGTGGCGGTTTGGACAGACGTAGCTTCTATCTGATAAATTGAGCTTTTCGCCGCATACAGGACAAATTAGTATACCCATTTCTCACCTCAGACATATTTACACGGGTCAATCGAACCCTCTGCAACTTCTATATCAAGCTGTGGGAACTTAGCTTCGAGAACACGGCGAAGCTCCAGCAGAACGATATTCTCTGTATGGAAATGACCGCAGTCAAATATCGTAAATGCGCTGTTTTCAGCAGATATCCACACATCATGCTTAACATCACCGGTAACGAGAGCATCGCAATTTTTGCTGAGCGCAAGTCTGAGCATTGAACCGCCCGAACCTGAGCAAATCGCAATTTTTGATACGGACATACTCCTTCTGGACATTCTGACGTACTCACATCCGAAAATATCCTTCATCGATTCGCCGAATCCGCCTGCACTGACACGTTCCTTCAAAGTAACGATCCAACCGAGGAACTGACCGTTTCCGCAGTCCTCAAAAGGTTCAGGGTCGCAGGCGAGTTCAAATTTTTCTACGAATTTACGCAATATAACGCCATTTGTGCCGCCCTGAGCGATATCAAGATTGGTATGCATACAAATAGCCGCAATACCGTTATCAATAAGTTTATAGACCGGTGAATAGCGGTCAATTTTTTTAAGCGGCTCAAAAATTACGGGATGATGCGAAATAATAAGCTTAGAGCATTTTTCGGCAGCCTCGTTGATGACCGTATTCGTAATATCAAGCGTAAGGAGAACACGGCGGCATTCCATATCAAAATTCTCAACAAGAAGTCCCGAATTATCCCAGCTTTCCTGCAAATCAAACGGATATACCTCATTAAGATAATTATAGATATCCTGAATTTTCACGATATCCGTACCGTATTCCATGCGGTAACTCATTGACCTGAAATGCTGAGCATCGTTGTATTTTCCGGCAGCTTCAAGGCTTTCGCTGATCATCTGAAGACGTTCAGCCTCACTATGGCGATATTTGTTCGCAAGCGGGTCATCCGGCTCAAAAAAGCCGTAAATAGCCTCTGTTTCGGTAAGCTGCTGCCATTCAGAACTTGGCTTTGCGACCATTACAACATAAAGCTTGTCGCCATCCTCGGCAAGCGCTTCTTTTACTATCTCAAACTGATATTCATAGAGCTTTTTTCGCAATACTTCGGGCTTTGTCATAGGCTGAAGAATTAATTTTATATCATCTTCAGCATCAATTCCCGACTCACCAATAATATCGGCTATCGTCTCACCGCCCATTCCTGCGATGACAATATCTGATACACCGTCAAGAGGCACATTTTCAAGTCCGTCTGAGAGAACAAGATCTACCTTATCAGCCACATTATATTTTTCAACAGTTTTTCGTGCGGATTTGAGCGGACCCTCGTTTATATCCGATGCGATCACTTTCTGACATTTGCCCGAGTTGATAAGTTCAGCCGCAAGATATGCGTGGTCAGTACCAACATCGCACACAATTCCCTCACCGCCTACGAGTTCCGCACAGAGCGTTAATCTATTATCAAGCATTTCTGCACCCCTTTACAAAATAAGGCATACTTAAAGCAGTATGCCGAAAAAAAGACTTTGCAAGCCGAATTTCGCTAAAGTGATTCTGTTACTGTTTTGCTGCAAAGTGAGCATTAAGTTTTGCAACAAGCTCGTCAGGATCAGTACCGTGAACGGCACAAGCCTCCTCGATAGACTCGCCTCTTGATGCCGGGCATCCGAGACAGTGCATACCTATTTCGAGGAAATAATTAGCAACGCCGAAATCTGCGTCAAGAATATCACCAATAATTGTTTCTTTTGTAATCTGCATTTTAAATCGTCCCTTCAGATGGAAATTTACACATATTGTTCCCCAAATTAAACCTTGAATTTTCTGCTTGACCTGACAGCGAAATACTGCGGGTTCTGTACATAAATTATTCAAGACTTAATTGGTGGAACAATAATAAAGCTGCCATTCAGTTATTATATACAATAGGCAGCAAAATATGCTCAGAAAATTAATAATTTGCTGAATAATCAGCATAAAAATCATCATTCACAAAATAAAATCCCAGCACAGCCAAAAAGCTGTGCTGTCGGACTTCATTTTAATTATGCTTCGTTTCTCTTAGCAAAGCACTCGCTGCAGTAAACTGATCTGCCTTCCTTTGGCTCGAAAGGAACCTTAGCTTCTGCACCGCAAGCAGCACAAACAGCTGTATACATAACTCTTTCAGCTCTGCCGGCATTCTTTCTTGCGTCACGACAGCTTTTGCATCTCTGTGGCTCGTTTACGAATCCTTTTTCAGCATAAAATTCCTGTTCGCCTGCTGTGAAAGTGAATTCACTGCCACATTCCTTGCAGACTAATTTCTTGTCTTCGAACATTTTACAATACCTCGCTTAAAATAATTAGACCACGGTTGGATTTACACCCACATCTTTGTTAAACAACGCTCTGGGATTAAGCTACACGGCCATATTTCAGAACCAATTCCACGCAGTGCACATGGCAGACGGACAGCCTTAATATCCGAACATCGGTTCTCTTAACCATAGTTATGAAAAATTAGTACGTATTTTCTTTCTTGCTCTCTGCATTGCATTATCGACAGCTTTTTCCGTCATACCGAGTTTTTCGGCAGTTTGTTTATATGAATTTCCCTGAACACAAAGGTTGAATACTCTGAGTTCAGTAGGAGAAAGTGATGTTTCGATACTGCGGAGCAATTCAGAAAAGAACTCTTTATACAAATAGATGCTCTCAGGAGTTTCCTCGTCAGCCAGAAAATCTTCCTCCTCGGTTTCATCTATCGGCTGGGACGAGAGCAAATCTTTTCCCGATTTTGCGGAAATAGTCCGCATACAATTGACTATACAGACCTCAGCAAAGGTTGAGAACTTAACGCCACGACGGGGGTCGAAGGCATTGATTGCTTTGAGGAGAGTCATAAGTCCCTCCTGATTAAGGTCCTCACTGTCGGTATCGGAATTTGCATAGATCTTAGATTTAACCCAAACGAGCTTTGAGTAACGTGCAACAAGAGCAGCTGCTGCGGACTTTTCATTTTTAGCGAGTACGACAAGCTCCTCGTCAGTTTTACTGCTGTAAGCATTTAAATTGAAATCAAATTCAAGCAAGACATCCACCAACATTCTGAATTCATCAACGAATCAGTTAAAATAAAGAGTGTATACCGTCCCCTTCCCGAAAAATCGGGAAAGGAGACAGATAATATCTGATTAGTCTTCTACGCTCTTAGAAGCTTCTTCCTCAACTGCTTTGAGGAGTTCAGCCATGTCATTATTGAAAATAGATGACTTCTTCTGAGGCTGACCGTTATTCTGCTGAGGTTTATTCTGGTTGTTAACAGGAGCAGATGACGGTTTATTGATATTGTTATTATTATTGTTGTTATTATTATTGCTGAAGCTGTTATTCGGCTTGTTTCCGCCGAATGACTTATCTGAAGAACCGAAAAGTTCCTTAGATGACTTATCTTCCTTCTTATCAGCATTTGCAGCAGCTGCAACAACTTCCTTGACATTGATCTCGGATGCAGTGATAGCCTCAAACTTAGCAGAAGGAGCATCGATCTTCTTTATCTTATCATTGTCCTTGCTGTCGAGAGTTGTACGAGCCTCGCCGATTATGAGCTGAGCTTCGTCCATTCTGTCGATAGCCTGAGTAGAAAGTCTCTTGAGAACTGAAGTGATATCGTCAAACTTAGTGTTAACGCTTGAGATCTCGTTGAGAATCATCTCACGGACTGTATCTGTCATCTCATTTACCTTATCGGCATGAGCATTAGCAGTATCAACAGTTGACTTAGCCTTGCTGTTTGCATCCTCGATAAGAGCCTTAGCATCGCTGTTAGCCTTGTCGATAGCCTTCTTGGACTGATCGTTAGCTTCTTTGAGGGCTGTTTCAGCAGCAGTAGTAGCATTAGCGATAGTTCTTTCAGCCTCTATCTTAGCATCTGCAACGATCTTCTCAGCATTCTCATTAGCTTCTTTTGTAACCTTTTCAGCCTTTTCGTTAGCTTCTCTTGTTACTCTGTCAGCGTTCTTCTGAGCCTCGATAGTAACCTTATTAGCAGTCTTCTGAGCTTCTGTAAAGAGAGCACCCATATCAAATGATGCAGGAATCATGCCTGCGCCGTTCTCCTTGAGGTCAGCGATCTCATCATTAAGCTGCTTGATCTTTGCATCGGCATCTTCCTTAGCCTTTGAAAGTTCCTTGATCTTGGCATCTTTATCTGTAATTTCGTGAGTTTTATTATCGATATCCTTAGACTTCATAGCAAGCTCGCTTGTAATTCTTGCGAGTTCCTGTTTAGCCTTTAAAAGTTCTGCATCGCTTGCAGCGTTAGCGGCAGGAGCAGCGACAGCCTTCTGTTCAGCAGCTTTAAGCTGAGCACGGAGAGTTTCAATCTCCTTCTTTGCAGCTTCGAGAGCAGCGTTATTCTGCTGACCGCCGGCAGTTTTAAGCTGAGCCTTAAGAGTATCTATCTCTTTCTTTGCAGCTTCAAGAGCCTGATTTGCGGCTGCATTCTGAGCACCGTTCTGAGCGCCTGCTTTAAGCTGAGCAACAGTTTTCTGAAGATCCTCATTCTCTTTTTTAGCAGCTCTGAGGGCATTATTGGAGGTATTAAGTTTTTCCTGAAGATTTTCTATCTGGGTCTTATACCTTTGGATCTCCTGCGCATCATTAGCGGGACTGCTCTTTGCAGCATTCAATTCTTCTTCGAGACCGACGATCTTGGAATTGAGTTCATCGAGGTAAGTCATAACGTCCTCTTTGACAAATCCGCCGCCGATCTTGGTGGTTCTTAATACGGTTGGTTCTTCCATAATTTGCACTCCAATCACCTCGGAAGCCGAGGATAAAATTTAAAGGGATCAAAACCTGTCTGCATAGGGTTTGCGGACAAGCCATTAGAACCTGTATTCATAGGTTACACATGACTATGGTACAATTACCTGAAAAGCAGATGGCTTCTGCATCATAACATATGAATACAGGTTCTGACACAACGCCTTATTAGAATTATATCATATAAGATATTATATTTCAACTATTAATATGTAGAAATTTCATTGTGATTTTAGTTAGTTTACAACAAAAAATGATATTTTTCTAAACTTCGTGGACATTTTGTGTGTAAAATTGCAACAAAAAAGGCAGCCTCTTTTATTGAAGCTGCCCCATTATTCTGTTAATTAGTTGCCGAGCATCTTGAAGATGTCATCAAGGTCATAGTCCTGAGAGCTTGAAGACTGTCTTGAAGAAGAAGCTGAAGATGAACCGCCAAAGCCGAGTCCGTCAATAAGAGGATTATCGATAGAGATGATCTCCTCCTCAGTTTCCTTTGCTTCAGTTTCGATAGCCTTGATGCTCTGTAAAGGCTGGTCATCAAGAACGGAGAGTGACTCTGCATCGTCGTCGAAACCTGCAGCGATAACTGTAATTGTCATCTCATCCTGCATATCTTCCTTGAAAGCAGTACCGAAGATGAACTCAACGCCTTCAGCAGCAGTATCTGTGATCATCTTTGTAGCTGCATCAACATCGGCAGAGAGGATATCCTCAGACATAGCGATATTGATAAGGAGACGCTTAGCACCGGAGATTGATGTTTCAAGAAGCGGGCTGGAGATAACGGAAGTTGCAGCATCTCTTGCCTTGTCCTTGCCTGAACCGTGACCGATAGCCATGTGAGCATAGCCTGCGCCCTTCATGATAGTAGAAACGTCTGCGAAGTCGAGGTTTATGTAGCCTTCCTCGACGATAAGGTCAGAAATGCTCTTTACACCTGTCTTGAGAACGTCATCAGAGAGAGCGAAAGACTGCATCATTGTGAGGGGCTTGTCGAGACCGACAAGAAGTCTTTCGTTAGGGATAACGATAAGTGAGTCAACATATTTTTTAAGTTCAGCGATACCTCTTTCAGCCTGAGCCATTTTCTGCTCTCTTTCAAAGAGGAAAGGCTTTGTAACGACTGCAACAGTAAGGATATCCATTTCCTTTGCGATCTTAGCAACGACAGGAGCAGCACCTGTACCTGTACCGCCGCCCATACCTGCGGTAATGAATACCATATCAGCACCTTTAAGATGAGTTTCGATCTCATCACGGTTCTCCTCAGCACTGCGCTGACCGACCTCAGGCTTATTTCCTGCGCCTCTGCCCTTTGTGAGCTTTGCGCCTATCGGGATCTTAGTAGTAGCCTTTGACTTATTGAGAGCCTTTGCATCAGTATTGATAGCGATATACTCTATATTATTCACACCTGACTCAACCATGCAGTTAA
The DNA here is from genome assembly GCA_024403995.1 of Ruminococcus sp. Lineage (GTDB taxonomy): Bacteria > Bacillota > Clostridia > Oscillospirales > Ruminococcaceae > Ruminococcus. The sequence continues at coordinate 33,443 of JAKSQT010000002.1, read as the reverse complement.
CGGCATTTCCGCCGCCGCCGCCGACACCGATGACTTTTATGTTAACATCGGGCTCAATTGCTTCTTCGTAATTAAAATCAGACATTTCTTGATCCTCCTAATATTTAATACGACCGTGAAAAGACGGTCAGAACCTAATTCACGCAATAAATACTCTATATATTCTATCATAGAATTATAATTTTTGCAAGTCTACAAATCAATTCGTATAAATTTCTGCAAATCTTACAATATTGATAAATTCAGCAATAATATTTTGTGCATTTCAATAAAGATTACCAACCGTAATCGTCAGAATAGCCGCTGTCCCATGAATTTGTAACCGGATTTCCATACTGGTCGTAGTAGTTTCCGTATGAATCATAGTACCCGCCGTACTGGTCATGATAGTTGCCCCACGAGTCAAGGTATCCGCCGTACTGATCATGGTATATGCCGTTTTCGTCATAATATCCGCCGTCTGCATCGGTAGTATTTTCAGTCCCGAAAGTAATTTCAGTATCCCAGTTGAAGAAATCGCCGTCACTTGTATCACGGTTGTTATAATCACTGAAAAGAGCATCCTGTTCGGGATTCTGTTCACCTGACGGCTCATTTCCGTCAGAAACGGGATTTCCGTTTGCATCGGTCTTATTTTTTGATGTATTGCTGTTCTTTTTGATTGATGAGGAATTTTTTGCCATTCTGAAGCCTATCTGATTTGCTCCGATCATTGTAAGGCAGCCTTTTTTTCCCTTGACTGACTCCTGTTCCATAACGGTTGCGGCAAGATTCAGCTTATAGTCCACATCATTCCAGTTGCCCATTCTGAATTCCATGCCGTTTTTATAGTTTATGACAATGTCGTGCTCATCAGCCATGCTTATCGATGAAATATTGACATCTTCCAGCTTTCCTATTGAATTGATAAGAGAATTGAAAGCAGCATCTTTAAGTTCATCATCACTTTTAATATGTTCTCCTGCAAGATGACTTATAGGCATATATCCATAGATAGTCGGCACGCCGTCGGTGATATAATTGTTTTCTGCGAGTATCTTGCCTTTTTTGCTTATGAGAAGATTTTTTGAGCCGCAGTTCACATTATAGGACGGAATGCATTTCGTTACGCTTATTTCAAGAGTAAACGGGAAATTTCTTTTGATATCCACACTTTCTATATAGGTAAGCTGCTGGAGAATTGCAGCCTCACCTTCATCCGTATCTGTTCTCAGAAGGTTGTCGCCTTCCCTGATGCCGGATGCTTCGGCGATCTGTTCGGCACTGTACATATCCGACTCGCCTGAGACCTTTATCTCGCTTATATTAAACAGGAACGTATAGCTGACCGCAAAGCCTATCACGGCAACAAGCAGAAGCACGGCAGCAATATATACATTCATGAAACGTCTGCGCCTGCGTATACGTTTTCTGCTGTTGACTCTGTCAACGCTTGTTTTTTCGATGTCCTTCATATTATTGCTCCAAATCAGTCCTTAACGACTCTCTGCATATCGCCGCCGAGAAGTCTTACAGTTTCCTCTATTTTCTCATATCCTCTGTCGATATGGCATATTCTTCCGATCTCTGTCATGCCTTCTGCTGAAAGTGCTGCCGAGATCATTGCCGCACCGCCACGCAGGTCAGTTGCATCAACAGCAGCGCCGTGAAGTGACCTGACACCCTTTACCACGGCAATTTTCCCCACAACCTGAATATCCGCACCCATTTTTATGAAAGCATCGGTATGCCGATAGCGGCAGTCGAAGATATTCTCCTCGAAAACGCTCGTACCGTCCGCACAGAGCAGCGCAGCCATAAGTACAGCCTGTGCATCTGTCGGGAATCCGGGGTGGGGCATGGTTCTTATCCTGTCACGGACAGCTTTCAGGCGTGAACCGCTTCTGAGGTATACCCTGTCTCTGCTCGATGTGTATATACTGCATCCCGTCTGTTCAAGAACCGAGAGAAACGGCTCTAAATCCGGGACACACGCATTTCTAAGTATTATTTCTCCGCCGGCAGCCGCAGTCATTGAGAGATATGTTGCACCTGCGATTCTGTCCGGCATGATGCGGTATTCGCAGCCATGCAGTGCATTCACGCCTTTTATGACGATTCTGCTTTCTCCGTCACCTGAGATATCAGCGCCGCATTTTCTGAGAAATCCGCACAGATCGCAAATTTCAGGCTCTCGTGCGGCATTGTTTATTACCGTTTCGCCGTCAGCGGTCACAGCGCAGAGAATGATATTCTCGGTAGCACCGACCGACGGGAAAGCAAGCGATATCTTAGCGCCGTGAAGTTTTTCGCCCATACGTCGGCAAATAATTTTTCCGCCGTCCTCACGGATATCCGCACCCATGCGTCTGAGAGCGGAAATATGCATATCGATAGGACGTGGGCCAAGTTCACAGCCGCCCGGAACACTCACGGTACATTCTCCGCACCGTCCGAGCATAGCCCCCATAAATATTATAGAGGAGCGCATTTCACGCATAAGCTCCTCTGGAATTTCGTTTCTTGTTATGTCTTTTGAATCCACGGCAGCTGTATTGTCTGAAAACGTACATTTGCAGCCCGTACAGCCGAGGATTCTCAGAGCGGCGAACACATCTGTAAGCTTCGGGCAGTTCATGAGAACGCACTCCCCGCCGCACAGCAATGAAGCCGCAAGAATGGGGAGCGAGCTGTTCTTACACCCTTGCAGTTCAAGCTCACCGCTGAGCCTTCTGCCTCCCCTGACGATAAATTTCTGCATAAAACCACCTCACATCATTTTTGTGCAGGACACATCTGAGGCAACGCAGCAGATGCTGTGCACAGCTACATTTTCTCAGAAGTGTTTTTAGAGTTGCCCTGTATATTATGCTGTTCGGCGGTGGTATGTTACTTTGATTTTTTCTTTATGAGTTTGTCAACGACCTCAAGGATACGCTCATTAGTATCAGTGAGGAAAAGCTTTGCCGCATTATCCGACATTTTCTGACTCATTTCAGGATCCTCGCTCAGTTTCAGTACTTCTTCAAGTATCTTCTGGCTGGTGACATTTTTCTGTTCAATAACAACAGCCGCACCTGCCTTGCCGAGGACCATGGCATTATGGTACTGGTGATTTCCTGCAACGATAGGAGACGGAATAAGGATAGATGCCCTTCCTGCCGCTTCAAGCTCTGCAAGCGTTGATGCACCGCTGCGGCAAATAACAAGGTCAGCCGCTGCAAGGCAAACGTCCATATCATTTATGTATTCGGTAATTCTCAGGCGCTTGCTTTTCAGCGGAACTTCTGCGCCCTTCATGCTCTGCGGAAAGCTGTCTCTGCCCATTCCGCCGTAGCCGTGGATATGATTTATCTTTCTGTCGTGGAGGTAGTTATCCTTGATGACATACTCCATGCTTTCGTTGATGCAGCCTGCACCAAGACTTCCGCCGAATGACAGAACAGTAAAGCTGTCATCAAAACCGAGCTTTTTTCTTGCCTCAGCCTTGGTCATGGTATTGATATTGCTTCTTACAGGGAGACCTGTCACGCTGTACTCGAATTTACTCTTATCCATGTATTTGAGCGCCTCTTTAACAGTCAGCATTACATAATCGACCTCTTTGGCAAGAAGCTTATTTGTCACACCCGGGTAAGCGTTCTGCTCATGAATAGCAGTCGGGATGCCCATACGTGCGGCTTTTCTGATAACAGGGCCTGCGGCATAACCGCCTGTACCGATAGCGATATCAGGCTTGAATTCAGAAATTATCTGCTTTGCACGTCTGCCTGAAGCTGCAAGATATGCAGCAGCCTTGATATTTCTGCCGATATTTTCAAGTGATATCTTACGCTGAAAACCTGCGACCTTGATTGTTTCGAGTCTGTATCCTGCGGCAGGCACAAGTTTAGCCTCCATGCCCTTCGGAGTACCTGCAAAGAGAAATTCCGCATCGGGATACTTGTTTTTTATCATATCGGCGATGGCAAGACCGGGATTTATGTGACCGCCTGTACCACCGCAGGCAATAAGAACTTTCATACGACCTGCTCCTTTATATTGTTATCTTTCACTTCTGTTTCCTTTTCAGGAGGATAATATCTCTGCTGTGAGATATTCAGCATTATGCCCATTTCCGCCATCTGCATGATAAGCGCAGTACCGCCGTAGCTGAAAAACGGCAGACTGATACCTGTATTCGGTATAAGATTGCTTACAACCGCAAGATTGAGAACTGTCTGGATACCTATCTGGGTAGTGATGCCTACACCGATAAGCATACCGAAACGGTCTTTGCAGCGGACAGCTATTGAGTAACCCTCTACAATGAGAAGGAAGAAAACTATTATAATGGCAAGAGCGCCGACAAAGCCGAGCTCTTCGCATACGATAGGGAAAACGAAGTCGTTCTTTGTCTCAGGAAGGTAGAGGTACTTCTGGCGTGAGTTGCCGAGACCGAGACCGAAAAGTCCGCCTGAACCGATAGCTATAAGTGAGTTTACAGTCTGCCATGTGTCGTTGAGGACATCAGCAAACGGATCCTGCCATGACTTGAGACGTACAGCGATATAACTTCCGGGAACATTAGCCTGATAGATAATAACACTTGCGGCAGCGGCTACGGAAGAAATGCCGAGCAGAAGGAACTGCTTGATATTTGCGCCTCCGCAGAGTATCATTGCGACCGAGATGCAGCCGACAAGGATAAGACCGGACATATGCGGCTCTTTATAGAGGAGAAATACATAAACGCCCATGAGGATACCGTATTTCAGGATGCCTGTTTTGAAAGTATCCATTTTTTGCCCGTCACGTTCCATGCTGTATGCAAAGAATACGATAATGGCAAGCTTGGCGACCTCGGAAGGCTGGAAGTCAAGAGGGCCGACTGTAAGCCATCTTCTCGCACCCATTGAACCGCCCTCATCGTTACCTATAGCAAGGACAAGAACAAGAAGTACAGCCGCAGTAACATAAAGAACGCCTGCGATATTGAACTTTTTCAGGAAAGGCAGTTTAAGGCTTTTAAAGTTGTGATAGTCCATTTTGGTGAAGAATATCATAGCCGCAAAGCCGATAAGAGCATTTTTGCCCTGACTCTTGGCATAATACAGACCGTCTCCGCCCATATCCTCATAAGCCCATGCATAACTTGCAGACGACATCATAACGATGCCGACAACAATAAGTATCATTACATACGCAAAAAACGAAAGACTTATATCACCGTTTTTTCCGTCGCCGACGAATGCCTTCCATAGTGAAGGCGCTGAACGCTTTTTTCTTTTTTTACGGTCAGACATTGTATCCTCCTTCTTTTATCCTTACACATACTTATTATAATATTGTAATTATTCCCAGAACACCGAAAATAATACCTGTAACCGAGAAAGTGATGACAATTTTATATTCGCTGAAACCGCTCATCTCGAAGTGATGGTGGATAGGAGTCATCTTGAAAAGGCGCTTTCCCTCGCCTGTTTTCATTCTTGTGTATTTGAAGTAGTAGCGCTGAATGAGCACTGAGAGTGCCTCGATAACGTAAACGAGAGCAACAAGGAGCAGCAGAATATGTCTGTGGAGCACAAGACCTACACCTGTAACGGCTGCACCGAGGAACATTGAGCCTGTATCGCCCATGAAACACTTTGCAGGGTTGAAATTCCAGATAAGGAAACCGAGACAGCCGCCTGCAAGTGCCATAGTGAAGCACGAAAGCTCATTCTGTTTGAGAATTGAGCAGCATACCGTGAAAATAAGCATCGCAACAAATGTTACCGAACCGCAAAGGCCGTCAACGCCGTCAGTAAGATTTACGGCATTTGTGAGGTAGATTATCACGGGCACCATTAAAATATAATAGAATATTCCAAGTGAAGGGCTGACCCAGAAACCAAGGTCGAGGCAGGTCGAGCCGTCGCCGAATTTATATATTGCAAATAGGAAGCCGACCGAGACCACAAGCTGAAAAATGATTTTCTGGATTGCGGAAAGGCCGTCATTATGCTTTCTTGCGACTTTGAGGTAGTCATCGATAAAGCCGATAAGTCCGAAAAGTGCAGAGAAAACAATAACGCTCATAAGCTGATAGAACGGCTTAAAGCTTGCCTTGTCTGTTGTATCTATGCCTGTTCTCAGGCGGTATATCCAGTAGCCTGCAATAGCAGTGATGACTGTGGAGATTATGAACATGAAGCCGCCCATAGTCGGTGTGCCCTGTTTTTTTGCGTGCCATTTAGGGCCGTCCTCGGTCTTTATCGGCTGACCGAATTTTATCTTATGGAGGAAGGGCACAAGAAATATGCCCGAAACTCCTGCGATTACGAATGAAAGAAGTGCAATAAGCAAATTTATTATCCAGAATGACATTTTATTCTTACAACTCCTGTGTATTTTTAATATAGCAATAAAAGCATCGGTCGATCCGAGGCATACAACTGCGGACGGCATTCCTGCCCCCACAATATTATGCGGTGTTGCCTTAAGAAATATCAAAGCAATTTCAAGCCGTCAGCAACGACCTCACGTTCATCAAAATGAACACGCTGCATACCTGCAAGAACCTGATAATCCTCATGTCCCTTGCCGGCAAGAACTATTATATCACCTTTTTCAGCAATTTTCAAGGCATGATATATAGCCTCACGTCTGTCCGTCACCACATCATACGGCACATCTGAATTTTCCAGACCTGTGAGTATCTCGCTGATTATCTGTCCGGGGTCTTCGTTTCTCGGATTATCCGAGGTAATAATAAGCTTGTCTGCATATTCAGCCGCAGCCGCAGCCATTTTCGGGCGCTTTGCTGCATCACGGTTTCCTCCGCAGCCAAAAAGACAGATAAGGCGGTTTTCTGTATATTCCTTAACGCTTCTGAGGATATTCTCAATTGCATCAGGAGTATGTGCATAGTCGCAGATAACGGTGAAATCACGGTTTGTCGGGATTATCTCGCATCTGCCCTTAACGCCGTTGTATGCGGCGATAGCAGAGAGGATATCCTCCGCAGCAATTCCGCACCTGAGACATACAGCCACAGCCGCAGTCAGATTCGATACATTGAACATACCGGGGATACGGCTGCTTACCGCATAATTTCCGCTATTGGTACAAAGTGTGAACTTTGAACCTGTTGATTTGATAGAAATACTGTCAGCATAAAAATCGGCCTTTTCCTTAACGCTGAAACCAAGCTTTTTGCAGCTTATCTCGCCGAAAAGCCGTCTGCCGTAGTCATCATCAGTATTGACTATCGCACAGTCACAGATATCGAACAGCATTTTCTTAGCCTGATAGTATTCCTCCATAGTCTTGTGGTAGTCAAGGTGATCCTGCGTGAGATTGGTAAACACAGCAGTCTCGAACCATGACGAGCCAATTCTGTACTGGCACAGACCAAACGAAGATACCTCCATGACAACGAACTCGCAGCCTGCCTTCACCATTCTGTCAAGCAGTCCCACAAACTCAAAAGTCATAGGCGTGGTATTTTCGGTGTGGATTATTTCATCGCCTATCTCATTCTGAATAGTGCCGACAAGACCTGTCTTATGACCGTTTGCCATGAGGATATGCTTGATAACGCTGGTAATGGTGGTCTTGCCGTTCGTGCCCGTAACACCTATCATACGGAGTTTTCTTTCAGGATGTCCGAACCATGCCGAACAAAGCTGTCCGTAAAGCTTTCGTGAATTTGCGGTGATTATCTGTTTATCGCCGAGACCAAGGTCATGCTCAACAACTACAGCTGCCGCACCCTTTTCAAGCATTTCGGCAGCCGCAGAGTGACCGTCAAAACTGCCGCCCTTTACGCAGACGAACAGACATCCCTCCGCAACCTTTCGTGTATCATCAGTAATTGCCGATATCTCGATATTTCCGAGACTTGTTCCGGCATTATTTTCAAGAAGCTCATAAAGTTTCATAAACTGCCTCCATAATAAATATCAGTCGCCCTCACCTGTATTAGCTGCGATCTCAAGCTCGATAGAAGTACCTTTGAGAACCATTTTTCCGGCTTCTATGCTCTGTTTTGCAACATAGGAATTTTCCTTTTTGATCGATGCGCCGTTTGCCACGTAATTTATACCGTAATCAAGGATATTATTTCTTACATAATCGCCGCTGACTCCTTCAAATGCAGGAACTTCGACCATATATGCGGGATCATTCAGATAACTTCTGTCCGTAAAGAGATATACCTTGCCGCCCTTTGCGATTGATGAACCTGTTGTCGGAGACTGCGCAATGACTTCGATTCCGTTGCCGACTACCTCAACTTCAACGCCAAGTTCTGCAAGAGTAGCCTTTGCATCATCAACAGAACCTTCAAGAAGCGGGATAATAACGTCAAGCTCTTTAAGTTCCTCATCTGTATATGTCGGGCTGAATCCGAGATAAGGCAGAACATCCGTAAGAATTTTTCTTGCAACAGGAGCAGCAACAGTACCGCCGTAATAGGCTTCGTTTGCCGTATCCGGCATATCGGCAAGAACAAGAAGAATAAGCTCCGGATCTTCCGCAGGTGTAAAGCATACAAATGAAGCACCGTATTCGTCATCATTGTATTCGCCTTTGGGGTCATTCTTTGTAATACCACGGCGCTCGGAAGTACCTGACTTGCCGCCGATAGTATAGCCCTTTATGCTTACATTTCCGCTTCCGTCAGTACCCTTTACAACATTGTAAAGAGCCTCTCTCATTTTGGCTGATGTATCCTCGGAAACGACCTGACGGCGGACAGTTCTCTCATTTTTTAGTACAACATTGCCGTCCTCGTCAACAACTTTGTCAACAACATAGGGCTGAAGGAGATAACCGCCATTTATAGCGGCACAGTAGGAAGTTATCATTTCCATTGGAGTAACAGTGTTAGCCTGACCAATAGAACTCATTGCAAGGTCAAAATCACTCATGTCCGTTTCATTAAATCCTATTCCGGTTATCTCGGCAGGCAGATCAATACCTGTCGGCTCATTCAGTCCAAAGGCATGATAATAGTACTGGAAACGTTTAATTCCAAGCGCTTGACCTATCTCCATAAATGCAGGGTTGCAGGAATGAGTGAGTGCCTCCTGATAAGTCTGATTACCGTGTCCCGTCCTGAGATGACATCCGACAGGTTCGGTAACACCGGAAAACTTGACATAGCCTATACAATTATAAATGTGATTCGGTTCAATGAGGTCTTCCTCAAATGCAGATGCACTTGTTATTACCTTGAAAACCGAACCCGGCTCATAAATTTCTGTAACGCACTTGTTTTTCCTCTGCTTTTCAAGTTCTTCCGCTGTCATCTTGTCAGCGGCATCTCCTTTAAGAGGAGCTATTTTTGCTAAAGCGAGAGGGTCTGCAACTTTCTGTGGCTCATTCAGGTCATAGCTCGGATATGTCGCCATTCCGTAAACTGCGCCTGACTTGGCATTCATAAGTATTGCACAGCCACGGTTTTTGACCTGATGCTCCTCGACCATTTCTTTAAGGTATTTTTCAAGATAATGCTGTATCATTGTATCGATGGTGAGATAAACGTCATTTCCGTTCTGTGCAGGATATGTCTTGGCATATTTATACGGAAGTTCGCTTCCCGACGAATCCTTAGCGGAGATGGTACAGCCGTCTATGCCTGCGAGATAATCGTCATAGTAAGCCTCAATGCCGTAAACGCCGTCTCCGTCGCTGTTTGTGAAGCCGATAACAGAGGCTGCAAGCTCATTCTGAGGATAATAGCGCTTGGTATCCTCCTCCTGATTGACCGAATTGAAGCCGTATTCATTGAAAAATTCCACAATTTCGTCAGCCACGGTCTTTTCGACCTGATCCTGAAGGACTTCGTACATTGTGTCCTTCTCCATAGCCTTTCTGATCTTATCAGCGGTAATTCCGAGCTTTGAAGATAGCATTGAAATGATCTGCTCCCTGAATTTTTCCGTAGATTCCGGAAGGACATTCATCTCATTTCCGTCCTCGTCATATTCGGGAACATACTGACCGCTTGCTTTATCGGCATTTCTTTTGAGAATCTTCTTGTCAAGAGATTCCATTTCATCCTTAAAGAGCTTAGGATCGAGAAAAACTTTATATACCGAAGCACTTCTGGCAAGAGCCGCACCCTTGGCATCATAGATCGAGCCACGGTGGGCAGAAATTGTTATCGAGCCGAAATGCTGATCATTTGCCATTTCCTGATATTTGGCATTATCAAGCACTGAGATCTTGAAAAAATTAGCAACAACAACTCCGAACAAAACAAGAAAAGTACCTGTCATTACGTACTTTCCCCTGATTTTCATTTTTTTTGACAGATTAGTATTGACCATGATCTATCTCCTTTATTGTAAAAAGGGCAGGGTTACACCGCCCTGCCCCAAAACATCTGAAAAAATCAAATCTAATGGCAGAACATCTGCCGATGTTCCAGACATAAGGGCAGTCATGTACCATATGTACTGTATAATATATTTATACTGTTACTACCCCTTGAAATATTCCACACATTCATCAAAAAAATTCTTTATTTTTGTCAGTATTCCGTCCTCTTTTTCGGGAATGCTGACAACATCTCCCATTTGTGTCTTGACATATTCTATCTGTGACGGATCTATTTTCTTCATGCCAAGCACATTTTCGGCATAATCCTCGACATTTTTCGCTGACATCTCGCTGTCAAGCTCGGTTTGCAGTCTTGCATTCTCAGCCTCTGCGAGTTTCAGTTCATTTTTCAGCTCGGCGACCTGATTATAAACGGTGTTACGCTTATCCAGCGAATATATAACGCCGCCAAGCAGCAGAACAGCAAGAATCGAAATAAATATCATCATAAGCACTGAGCCGAGTCTTGATTCAACGGCTCTGCTTTTACTGCGGCTTTTTTTATTTGCAGCCGCAGCGGTCTCAACAGCAAAGAAATCCTCAGCAGCACTTTCAGCCGCAGTGCTGAATTTTTCTATCGGATAGTAAACGAACTGCGAATTTTCGCTGTCTTCTGTCTCTCCGCTGCCGAAAGAATAATTATCAAAGTTATCAGTCATTGCTTCCGCCGCACCTTTCTATGACTCTCAGCTTTGCACTTCTGCTTCTGTTGTTGCTTTCAAGCTCGGCTGCGTCTGCTTCAAGCGGTTTGCGGTTCACGAGTTTTCCCTCCGGTTTATGACCGCATACACACTGCGGAAAATCGGGCGGACATATACATCCTCTGCACCATGCCGCAAACTTCTGCTTGACTATCCTGTCCTCAAGTGAGTGGAAAGTTATAACAGCGAGCCTTCCGCCCGGTTTCAGGCAGAAAAAAGCATCCTCAAGACCTTTTGAGAGGTGGTCAAATTCGCCGTTTACAGCAATTCTCACAGCCTGAAAGGTCTTTTTGCACGGATTTTTTTCACGCTTTGCCTTCTGCGGATAGCTGTCTCTTACGATATCCGCAAGCTGTGTTGTGGTGGTGATAGGTGCCGTTTCACGTATTCTGACGATATTTGAAGCTATTCTGCGTGAGAATTTTTCTTCACCGTATTCAAAAAGTATTCTTGCAATTTCATTTTCGGAATATGTATTCACAAGGTCAGCAGCGCTCATGCCCTCCTTGCTCATACGCATATCAAGAGGAGCATCTGTATGATATGAAAATCCACGGCTGCCCTCGTCAAGCTGAAATGACGAAACGCCGAGATCCATGAGTATACCGTCAGCAAGCTCAACTCCAAGTTCATCGAGAACTGCTCTCATTTCGGAATAATTCCTGTGAATCACCTGAGCATTCGGGAAACGTGAAAGTCTTTCCGAAGCAACAGCGACAGCATCGGGGTCACGGTCAAGAGCTATGAGTCTGCCGTTCACGCCAAGCTTTGCGGCAATGGCAGATGAATGACCGGCACCTCCTGCTGTACCGTCAACATAGATGCCGTCAGGACGAATGGAAAGTCCGTCAAGGCACTGATCAAGCAGAACAGGAATATGGTTGAACTCCATAGTTGACACTCCTCATAAAAAGACATTTAATTTTATAATTTAACTATAAAAATATACCAAATATATCTGTACATAATAATTTTATCAGAATTTCAGGCATTATTCAAGACGGAATATTGCACAACTCTGTTTAACTGCAAAAAGATGATTTGTGCAGTTTATAAAAAATATATCTCAATATTTGTTCAATATGTATATGTCACATTGAATTTACCTGATTTAAGACCAAGAGCCACCGAGAACGGATAACCCTTGACAGTTTTCTGACCGTCGATATTGACTTCGGCAACATAGCCTGTCTGCTCGGAATAAATAGGCTGTATCCATTTGTCAGGCTGATCTGAAAGCTCTATCTTGTATTCTTTCTCGATAGCCTTGCGGACATCTTCCGCATCGAGATATGTAACAGTGCCCCAGTGCGGATCATAAGCGGCATCATATTCACTCGGAACGCTTCTGAGATACGGATAATCGGCATAGAACACCTCACGGCAGTTAGCCGAACAGCCTCCGCATGATGCAGAGAACATGGTAAGTGCATAGCTGTCATTGTAATAGAGCGCCTCACCAAGGACTGATTCGCAGGCATCGATAACTATCTGCGGCGGATCCTCCTTGCCACGCAGGTCATGTGAATCATCGCCGTTATATTTTAAATAAGTATAGACAGCAACTGCCTGAGCCTTGATAGCCTCAATATTGAAGCAGCCGCCGACCTCATTGAATACGATTGCAGAAACAACTTCAAGAGAAGTTCCGGCAGGTTCATGAGCGATAGTCAGCTCCTCATCCTCGGTCATGCCCGTATTCATAAGGTATGTGTCGGGGTAATAGTGGAAAAGGATATCCTGATAGTTCCAGCCTGCATAGGTAGCATAGAAATTAGCGCCGTTCTGGCTCATTCCGACACCGTGTCCCCAGCCGTATGTCACAAAAGCGAACTGTCCCGGCTGTGCGTTGACCTCTGCTGTCATCTGAGGTGCAGGGATATCGCCAACGTATGCACCTGATGACAGAAGCTCAACGGGTACAGGCCCCTGATTTTTCGCACGGCTCTTGGCAGCATTTTTTGAAAGCGTAGGCGTAACATCACGCAGAGCGGATTTTTTCTGATTCCTCTCGGCTTCAAGAGCAGCGATCTGTTCAGGTGAAAGACCTGCAAGCGGATCGGCAGAAGCATCACCGTTCACAGCGGCGAGTTCCGGGGTTGAAGGTTCATAGCTTGTAAGGGAAAGGCTTTCGCCGTACTGTGAGATGTCAGCCTTTTCCAATTCGGCAGACAATGACGCTGCATTTTCCTTTTTTTCGTTATTTTCCTCTTTATCAACAGCAACAGCACCTGTACCTGCCGAACAGGCTGCAAACACGATAATTCCTGTTACAGCCGCCGCTGATTTATTGAACAATTTACTCATTTTCGTTATCAGCTCCCCTGATTAGCGGTTTCTGACGTATTTTCGGTTGATTGTTTTTCCTGCTGAGCTTTGAGATAAGCCTCAGTTTTCTGAATGGAATCAAGGTCATTGACTTTCTCGCCGTCCCTGAGTCGTCTTGCAACTACGATGAAACGTGAGTTGTCATAATCGGCGTAACAAGTTGAAAGAGTGAGCAGCTTGTCGCCGTACTGCACATCAACGCCTGTATCGAGCATCTGTTTAGCATGGCAGTTATCAATATAAAAGTCGAAATCCTCCTTGGTGTCAAGCTCCTCCATGCGCCAGTATCTGAATTCCGTTGCATCATAGCTTCCCGGAGTAATAAGGAAAGCGAAAATAATATAGTTGTACTCCTTATAGCGTGAGCTTAACTGAATGAAAGGACTTTCAAAGTAATAATTCGGATTCTGTCTGTATCTTGCAAGAGTGCCGAACATATTTCCGCTTGCCATGTTGTGACCATAAAGTACAATATTTTCCGACTGTGCTGCCTCATCGCCTTCAAAAACATCCATCCAGTCTATAAACGGGATACCGTCTCTGTACTCAGACCTGTCCCAGTAATGGTTAAGATAGTAGCTGTCGAGAATATATTCTTCTCCGCCGTAATAGCTGTTGTCAGGTGAAACATCACCCGGATCAAACATTACAGGGTAATCGACCATTGTTTTATTGATCTTCACCCATCCGGCATAGTCCCTGTTATTTTTAAGCCATGCCTCAGCCTTGCCGAGATAACCGTTCTGTGTCGGCACATAATCGTACATATCAGCCCAGTTTTCGGGAAGTTCCGACTCTGTTGCCTCCTCGGTAACAGGTTCGGTGACGACCTCACTGCTGATCTCTGAAACAGGCTCTGATGCCTTTTCATCTTCACATCCGACACTTCCCATGACAGCGGCAAGCATTACCGCTGAAATGACAATTTTACTTTTCTTCATTTGCTGCTCCTTTGTTTTCTGGTCCGTATGGTATAAATTCTGCTTTTTCGTCGTATTTAGCTCCCGTTATATCATTATAGAAGGAAGGCCATTTTATATTTGGATTCAAACTGCTGTTCTGAGTGCCCTCAACAGGATCTTCACCGTCACGCACACGTCTTGCCATTACAATAAGTCTGCCTCTGTCGCCAAGTTCGGTGTTGCAGGTCGAAAGTGTGAGAAGCGGATCGCCGTATTTGACATCAACGTCATTAAGACGTATATTTCTGCGCTTTGCCTCATTGACAAACTTATAGAAATCGTATTCGTCATCAAAATCAAGCTTATTCCAGCAATCTAACATTGTTTCGGTCTTATCCTCGGTATCAAGCATGAAAACCGAGAATATTTTATAGGTATAGCATTCATAGTTTGAATTGAGATATATCACAGGATGCTTTTCATAGAAACCGTCAACATCCTTGTATTCCCTGAGACAGCCGAACATTTCCCTGTTTCCCATATTGTGACCGTAGATTATCAGATTTTCGGAATTAGGCTCTGCAAGCTTATGGTCAACAACGTGGTCAAAAACATTGCGATAGTCCATGAAAAGCTCACCTGCTCTTGATTCATCGCCGTTTATCTTGACATCAAGGTACTTAGAATTGTCCTTAGCCCTCATGACAGGGTTGTTTATCGGAGTATCTGGAATACGTATAACGCCGATAACCTCGGAATTTATTGAGAGAAGCTGAGCCGCACCTTCAAGAAGCTCATAGTATTTCTGTTCGGTCTCCTCAACGGTGTCCTCCTGACGGTTGTCGGGATATTCGCCGTATATCTCCATTATCTCGTCATTTACATTCTTGCTGTGCCACAGATCGCTATAGTAGTCAATAATAAGGTATCCGCAGACAACGATAGCAATGATGGATGCAAGGAAAACGATTTTTCTCACGCATTCAAGCGGTTTGTCGCCCGTCTGAGGGAAAAGTCCGAGAAATCGCTCTTTAAACGGCTTTTTCTGTTTCTTTTTCTTCTTTTTCGGAACATCATCAATATCAGGTTCATCATAAGCGGCATCATGCTTCTTAACAAGCGAAACAGCACTTGCTTCAGGGGTATTTTCTGCTTCTGCCGTTCTGTCAGCCTGAATTATTTCCTGAACAACAGATTTTTTCTCATAGATATGAGTATCCTCGGCAGAAAAGTCATCATTTTCAGGCTGCGGAACAAATGAATCAGACTTTGCATTTTCAGATTCAGAGCGCTGTCTGCCCTCGTCATTAAGCGGAACTCCGTCTGCATCAAACAGCGGGATATCCGAATCGGGGATTATCTCACGGAAATCCGAAAAGCCGAGTCCCTCATATATCTCCTCCGACGGAACACTGTCCTCCGGCATATCATCAAGAACGCCGCTTACAGGTTCATCTGTAAGCTGACGATTGTCCATCACCTTATGGACTTTATCGGAAAACATGGCAGAACGCTCGTCATCCCAGTCATTTGAAGAAATTTTCACAGAATATTTTATAGCCTTTATCTTCTGAGTTCTGGTGAGGTTTTTCACTTCCTCCTCAGGCATATCGTTTAAATTATCGCTCATCTTTCCGATTCACCTCCGAAAGTTTATTTTCTATAACTGAAAGCGCATAAGCCGCAGCCGAGCGCCTTATATTGCATCGGCTAAGGTCATCGAGTTTCCAGAGCTGCGGCAGTCTCACGAACTGTTCACCGCAGATATCGAAGCCGATAAACACAGTGCCTACGGGAGTTTCAGCAGTACCGCCGTCAGGGCCTGCAATACCCGTAACAGAAACACAGACATCAGCTCCCGAACGCTGTTTAAGTCCCTGAACCATGCTCAAGGCAACCTGTTCACTGACAACGCCGTACTTTGCGATAAGCTCCGCAGGTACGCCGAGGTATTCAGTTTTAATGCGTTCCGAATATGTGCAGATGCCAAGCTCAAAAATCCCGGAAGCGCCTGAGACTGAGGTTATCAGCTCAGATATAAGTCCTCCTGTACAGCTTTCCGCCGTGGAAACTGTAAGATGCATCGACCTGAGCAGTGCAACGGTCTTTTCAGCCGCAGTTTCAGGTGAACATTCAGAAAAAATAATGTCTGTCATTTTAATATCTCCAGTCGGCTGCATCAGCCCTCATAGTTGAATAATTTCATCTCTGTTTCCTCAACAGCCTTCTGAATGAGAGGCTCAAAGTCAAAGCTGTTCTGAGCCTTTTCAACATCGCTGAGTGACGGACGCACCTTCGGGTGACGTGGAGTGAACACGGTGCAGCAGTCCTCATAAGGCAGTGTAGAGATGTCGAAAGTGTCTATTTTTCGTGAGATGTCGATTATCTCGGTCTTGTCCATTCCAACGCACGGACGGAACACAGGAATACGGCATACCGCATCCGTACAGGCAATAGCAGCCATAGTCTGACTTGCGACCTGACCGACGCTTTCGCCTGTGATAAGAGCAAGGCAGCCTTCCTTTGCGGCAATGCGCTGTGCAATTTCCATCATAAGACGGCGCATGATAATGGTGAAGAATTCCTCAGGGCAATGGTCTTTGATAGCCTCCTGAAGTTCGGTAAACGGAACGCAGAAGAAAGCAATGCCGCCGCACCAGTCTGTAAGCTTCTGACAGAGCTGCTCAACTTTAAGCTGAGCACGGTCAGAGGTATACGGAGGGCTTACATAGTGTATAGCGGCGATATGAACGCCTCTCTTAGCCATCATCCAGCCTGCAACAGGGCTGTCGATACCGCCCGAAAGGAGGAGCATAGCCTTGCCGCTGCTTCCGACAGGGAGACCGCCTGCGCCCTTGATATTCTCAGCATGAACAAATGCATTCTCGTCACGTATCTCAACAGTGACGATAACATCCGGATTTTTCACATCAACGGTGAGGTGCGGAAATTTATCAAGGAGCTTTCCGCCGAGTTCAGCGCATATTTCAGGCGATTTCATCGGAAATGCCTTGTCCGCACGTTTGGCATTGACCTTGAAAGTACGTGCACAGCCGAGGACTTCATCGAGATACTCATAGCTCTTATTGCAGATATCATCGAAATCCTTTTCGCAGACACAGGCACGGCAGAGAGCGGCAATACCGAATATTTTGCCTACTCTGTCCACGACCTCACCCAGATCGATATCATCATCAAGCGGAGTGATATATGTAGTGGACTGAGCGCTTGTAAGCTTGAAATTGCCTATAGCTTTAAGTCTGCGTTTGATATTTTTTGTGAGCATATCCTCAAATGTCTTCTTGTTGAGACCTTTGAGAGCCATTTCGCCGTATTTGACGAGAACCAGTTCTTTCATAATTATCTCCTATTATAATGTATATTATCCTCTCACCTTTTCGATACCCTCACGGAGAGCATTGGCAAGAGCGTCAATTTCATCTTCTGTTGTTTCAGCGGTCATGCTTATGCGTACTGCGCTGTCGGCACGTTTTCCCGAAATGCCGAACTGACCGAGAACGCCGCTCTGCTGTCCCTTTGAACAGGCAGAACCGCTTGAAACGTATATTTCCTTGCTTTCAAGGAAGTGGAGCATTATCTCCGAGCGTCTGCCGATGACCGAGATATTCACCACATAAGGCGAACCGTCATCCGGAGAATTGACCGCAATACCGTCAATATCCGCAAGTCTGCCGAGAAGGCAGGCTTTAAGCTCCGAGACACGCTTGAAACGTTCATTTATAGTCGGCGCAAGCTTTTTCACAGCCGCACCCATAGCGCAGATAAGCGGAACACTTTCCGTACCTGAGCGGATGCCTTTTTCCTGTTTGCCGCCCGTCACCACCGGAATGACACGAATGCCTTTTTTTATGTAAAGAACGCCGACACCCTTGATGCCGTGTATCTTGTGACCGCTGAGAGAAATAAGGTCAGCGCCGAGAGCGTTTGCCTTGACCGGCACTTTCATGTAAGCCTGAACGCAGTCACAGTGAGTGATGATATGCGGAAACCTGCGCTTTATAGCGTTAAAAACCTCCTTTACGGGGAGGATATAGCCTGTTTCGTTGTTGACGAGCATCATGCTGATAAGGCAGGTATTTTCGTCACAGGCATTTACAAAGTCAGCCGCATAAAATCTGCCGTCATCACGGGGCGAGACTCTTATGACCTCAAAGTCTTTCTTTTCAAGGTCTGATGCAGTTTCATCAATTGAAGCGTGTTCGACCGCAGATATCACGATCTTTCTGCATTTTTTTCCATAAGCCGCAGATGCACCTCTTAAAGCAAGATTATTGCTTTCGGTAGCACCCGAAGTAAAATATACCGACGAGTTGTCAGCGCCTATCGAGTCAGCGATAAGTTTTCGTGCCTCATCAACGGCAAGCTGTGCGTTAAGACCTGCACGGTGGAGCGACGAGGGATTGCCGAAATTCACGGTCATTGCCTCAACAGCGGCATCCACAGCCTCTGTACATGGTTTGGTAGTAGCGGCATTATCAAGGTAAATCAAATCAATCCATACCTTTCTGTCAGAATTTATTCTCATAATCTTTTTTATTATACCATAAAGCAGTTCAAATTACTACCCTATTTATAAGTTTTCTTCAAATTTTCATAAAAACCCGTCTTATTTGCAAAATTTTGAAAAAAGTACTTTTATTTCAGAAACAAATGTGTTATAATAAATTGTATATTTTCTTAAAGAGGGACTATCATGTCAGAAAAAAAACGATTATCTTCAATAAAAAGCAGCGAGAAATATAAATCGGCATTTTTTCTCGGATTCATCTGCATTTTTGTAACGCTTCTGCCGATAATCATTGCCGAAAAGGGCTATTTCATATACTACGGCGACTTCAACGCCCAACAGATACCGTTTTATACTCTCGGAAACGATGCAGTGAAAAACGGCGGATTTGGCTGGAACTGGTTCACCGATCTCGGCTGTGATTTCATGACCTCTTACAGCTTCTATCTTTTCGGAAGTCCGTTTTTCAGGCTTTCGTCTCTTCTCCCACGCTCGCTTGCAGCCTGTTCACTGCCTGTTCTGCTCGCAGTAAAGCACGGTGTCGCATCACTTACCGCATATGCCTATATCAGGCGGTTTGTACGCACACCTAATGCTGCTCTTGTCGGCGGACTGCTGTATTCATATTCAGGATTTCAGCTTTTCAACGTTTTCTTCAACCACTTTCAGGATGTTACTGCACTCTTTCCGCTTATGCTCATTGCTATGGAGGAATGCATCAACAACCGCAGAAAAGGCTGGTTTGCGCTTTCTGTGGCACTTCTGGCGATAGACAACTACTATTTCTTCACAGGTCAGGCTGTATTCCTTGTTGCATACTACCTGTTCCGCATGAAATGCCCTGATTTCAGCACATCATGGAAGAAATTCTTCGGACTTGTCCTTGAGGCTGTTCTCGGCACAATGATAGCCGCATTCGTACTTCTTCCGTCAGCGCTTGCTATCATGGGCAACTACCGAGTAAATCAGCGCCTTTTCGGAATTGACATGGTAATATACTCCGACAAAACTCTCATTCCGAGAATTATCCAGACATTTTTCATGCCTGCCGATGCACCTGCAAGACCTAATCTGTTCAGTTCGGATTATGAAAAATGGGCATCTATCGGCGGATTTCTGCCGCTTTTCTCCATGTCAGGAGTTGCGGCATTCATGAAGTCAAAACGCAAGCACTGGGCAACACGCTTCACTGTGTTCTGCATAGTCTGTGCATTCATTCCGATATTAAACAGCGCATTTCAGGCTCTGAACGGCTATTATTACGCAAGATGGTTCTATATGCCAATACTTATCATGTCCATGATGTCAGCATTCGCACTTGATGACGAGAATGCCGACATGAAATTCGGCTTGAAGGTCTGCGGCATTGCACTTGCGGCATTCGGCATCATCGGACTTCTCCCGACAAAGAACAGCGACGGCGATATCTTTATCTTTGAGCTGCCCGAACGTGTTGAATACTTCTGGATACAGTTCGGCGTTGCGGCAGCCTGCCTTGCAGCAGCATATTATATATTCAGGCTGAAGAAAAAAGGCAGAAGTTTCCTGAAACTGTCCGTTACACTCACAGCCGCCGCTTCAATTGTCTGCTCATATACTATGATACTTTACGGAGCGTACAGCCTTGATTCAGCAAATGACTACATCGACAAGGTGATAAAGGGCAGCGACAAGGTCTATGAGTCTGTAGACGAGGACAATTTCTTCCGTGTGGATATGTCAAAGGACTGTGATAATTTCCCTATGGTATGGGGACTTCCGAGCATGAGAGCTTTCCAGAGCGTAGTCACGACATCTATCATGGACTTCTATGAATACGTCGGCATACACCGTGATGTTGCATCAAGAGCTGACACTTCACATTATACTCTGCGTGGACTTTTATCCGTAAAGTATTTTTACAAGGAAATTATTGACGACTGCACATACGAAAACCTGAAAAGCGGCAAGGTCACTATGCCTGAAGACTGCGACAAAGACAGCCGCCATAAATATGAGATAATCCCTGAAAAATTCCCGGGATTTGAATATGTCGGCGAAAACGGCGGCTTCGAGATATATGAAAACAAGCTGTATATGCCTGTGGGAATTGCCTATGACAGCTACATTCCCCGTGAAGTTGCCGATGATATGGCAGTGAGCATACGTGAACGCTCACTGATAAAGGCTCTGATATTCGAGGACAGTGAACACGAGGCGCTCTATTCCGACATCCTCAGCGAATGCAGCAAAGAAGAATGCAAACAGCTAACCATGAAGGATTACGAAAGCATATGCCTTGACAAAAAAGCTGAATGCTCAACATCTTTCAGCTATGACGAATACGGCTTCAAATCCGAAATAACGCTGAATAAACCTTCAATGGTATTCTACAGCGTTCCATACAGCGACGGCTGGACTGCCGAGGTCAACGGAAAAACCGCCGTCATTGAAAAGGTTGACGACGGATTTATGGCTGTAAAAGGCGACGTTGGCGATAATACGATAATTTTCCATTACGAGACACCGGGACTGAAGATCGGCGTTATCATCACCATTTCAGGCGCAGTTGTCTTAGCCGCATACGTCCTGATATGCCGCAGAAAAAAGAATGACAGCGATGTGCCTGACCACACCCATTACTACGACTACACATCAGTTACAAAAATACAGGCTTCCGAAAAATATCTCGGAAGCTTCGGAAGAAAGTGAAATATAATGCATTTAAAAGAAAAAACACTTGCAAGCGATGTAGTCTACGAGGGCTGTATCTTCACGATAACCCGTGATACAGCCGAACTCGAAAACGGCACGTCTGCACAGAGGGACGTACTCCACCACCACGGCGGCGTGTGCGTTATCCCGATAGATGATGACAACGAGGTCTATCTTGTACGGCAGTTCCGCTATCCTTTCGGTGAGGTCACTCTTGAAGTACCTGCCGGTAAGCTCGAAAAGGGCGAGGATCATGCGGAATGCGGCAGGCGTGAACTTCTTGAGGAAACGGGGCTGACCTGCCGTGAGTATACCTATCTCGGCGAGATATATCCCCTTCCCGCATACAGCACGGAGAGGATACACACATATCTTGCCCGTGGTCTGGAGCTTTCGGAGCAGAAACTTGACGACGACGAATTTCTCGATGTTGTGAAGATACCACTTGAAGATGCCGTTGATATGGTACTGGACGGCAGAATCAAGGACTCAAAAACACAGATAGTAATTCTGAAAGCCGCACTTCTCATGAAATGAAAAAGACCTGCCCGAAAGGGACAGGTCAGATTCAGAACAGACTTACATCTGCTCGTCTGTATTTTCTGCGACAGGAGCTTCGGCAGCAGCAGCTTCCTCTGCTTCAAGAATTGCAAGCTGCTTTGTATAAGCTTCGAGAATGTTCTCTTCAAAAAGCTTTCTTGATGCAGCAGCGATCGGATGAACGATATCACGGAAAACACCGTTTTCATCCTTGCGGCTTGGCATTGCCACAAACAGTCTTTCGTCTCCTTGTACTACCTTGATGTCATGAACTGCCAGCATATCGTCAATAGTAACTGAAACGACTGCTCTGAGTCTGCCTTCGGACATGATCTTTCTGATTTTTACATCTGTAATTTCCATTGGTTTTTCCTCCTTGGCACCATGTAAAAATTTATGCCCACTTAAAAAGAATAGTGGTTCAGACAGATAAATGAATGATTATATATAAAATTTCCGTAATTTTACAATTTTTATTCACCATTTGTCATGCATATCCCTATTATAACTTATGTTTTGTAAAAAATCAAGTGTTTTTTATCATATTTTAACTTAAATATTATAATTTTATCTCAATTGACAGGAAAAATTATATCGAAACCTTCTTATGAAGGGAAAAAATGACTATCCTGTCAGAAAGTGAAAGGTGATCTATTTTGGATATCAATATTTTAAACGGCAAAAAGCACATCCATTTCATCGGCATCGGCGGCTCAGGTATGTACCCCCTTGCACAGATTCTCCATGGTCAGGGATACTACCTCACAGGTTCGGACAACAATGAGACCGAAACTCTTGATGCTGTCAGAAAAATGGGCATTCCCGTTTATATCGGTCAGAGAGCCGAAAATATCGAGGGCGCAGACCTCATAGTACACACCGCCGCAATAATGGCTGACAACCCGGAACTTGTGGCTGCAAAAGCAAGCGGCGTACCCGTTCTTGAAAGAGCAGACCTCCTCGGCATCGTCACAAGCTGGTATGAGAATGCGATATGCGTTTCGGGTACTCACGGCAAGACCTCCACAACTTCCATGATAACCCAGATACTCTACACCGCAGGCATTGACCTCTCCGCATATATCGGCGGAAAGCTTCCATGCATCGGCGGAAGCGGCATCGCAGGCAAAAGCGATATCCTTGTATGCGAATCATGTGAATTTGAAGACCATTTCCTCAAATTCTTCCCTGATATCGCAGTTGTGCTGAATGTTGACGCAGACCATCTCGACTATTTCGGCAGCCTTGAAAATATCATAAAGTCTTTCAGAAAATTCAACGGCAACACAACAAAATGCATTATCATCAACGGCTCGGACGAAAATTCCATGAAGTCACTCGAAGGCGTTGATGGCAAGGAAATAATCACATTCGGCAAAGACAGCTCATGTGACTATTATCCTGAAAATATCCGCCACGAAAATGATCTTCTCACAACTTATGACGCTATGTACAAGGGCGAAAAGCTCGGTACTATATCGCTCAATGTAGTCGGCGTACACAATGTCCTCAATTCACTTGCTGCAATAGCTGCCGCTCGTTATGTGGGCGTTGGCTTTGAGTTCATTCAGAAGGGACTCTCCGATTTCCGTGGCGCAAAGAGACGTTTTGAAAAGCTCGGCTATGAAAAGGGCATAACTGTTGTTGACGACTATGCTCACCACCCAACTGAACTGAAAGCCGTACTCACAGCCGCTATGGATATGAGCTTCAACAAGGTATGGGCTGTTTTCCAGCCGTTCACATTCTCACGCACAAAGCTGCTTCTTGACGATTTTGCCGAGGTGCTGCAAATTCCTGACCATGCCGTGCTGACAGACATAATGGGAAGCCGTGAAAAGAACACTTATGGTATATTCACTCGTCACCTTGCCGAAAAGCTTCCGGACTGCATCTGGTTTCCGCAGGACGAGGAAGCTGAATGGACAGACGAACGCAAATACTTCAATTTCCAACAGGTCTGCGACTATATCTGTGAAAATGCTCAGGAAGGCGATCTGGTCATCACACTCGGCTGCGGTGATGCCTATAAGATCGCAAAAATGGTGCTGAAAAAACTTGCTGAGAACTGATAAATGCTGAAAAATTATGCAATGAAGCCGATAATTCCTGATGAGGTGGAAATTATCGGCAAGATGGTAGGTTATCGGAATAACAATTTTATACTGAAAACAGCGTAAATAAGCCGTTTACAGTACATTTTGCATTGTGGCACTGAAACGCTGCGAAATATTATAATATGTTAACTAAAAAAACTACTTCCATTATTGATGAAAATGTAGTATAATGTAGAGTGGTGTTCAATATGCACAGAAAGGACGATAGTAATGCTGAATGAAGTTAAAGTTATAATCTGCGGAAAAGAGTACAAAATCAAGACAAACGAGTCCCCGAACTACGTTTATGCTCTTGCCCGTGCCCTTGAAGCAAGAATAAATGATATTACAAATTCAGGCGGCGGTTTTTCACCGTATACAGCCTCGATAATGGTTGCGCTCAGTCTCCTTGACGACGTTAACCATGCAAACCAGCAGCTCGACAATATCCGCAACCAGTCA
This sequence comes from Ruminococcus sp., assembly GCA_024403995.1. Taxonomy (GTDB): domain Bacteria; phylum Bacillota; class Clostridia; order Oscillospirales; family Ruminococcaceae; genus Ruminococcus. The sequence continues at coordinate 8,860 of JAKSQT010000002.1, read as the reverse complement.
AAGGAATATGTCGATGAGGCAGGCAGACTCCGCATTGAGCGTGATGCTGCACAGAAAGAAATTGAAGTTCTGTCCTCAAAAATAGTACAGCTTGAAAATATGGTCAAGCTGAAACAGCTCAAGGACAGCATCTGATGAGTTTTCCCGAAATACTTGCCCCCGCCGGCAGTATGGAAACGCTCTGCGCCGCTCTGAGGTCAGGTGCGGATGCTGTATATGTGGGCGGACGAAAATATTCAGCCCGAAACAGCGCCGCCAATTTCTCGGAGGACGAGCTTGCAGAAGCCGTGAAACTTTGCCATAAATACGGTGCAAAGCTGTATCTTGCCGTAAATACCATAATTTCCGACGATGAAGCCGAAGAATTCTGCAATTTCATCAGGTTCACCGCCTCTGTCGGCACAGATGCCTATATAGTTCAGGACTGGGGCTGTGCAGAAATGATAAGGCGTGTTGTTCCCGATGCGGTTCTTCATGCCTCAACGCAGATGTCTGTACATACCGCAGTTGGTGCGGCTATGCTTTCGGAGCTTGGCTTTGAAAGAGTCGTCCCTGCCCGTGAACTTGACAAGGAAGCTATCCAAAGAATATGCCGTGAGAATATCGAAACTGAAATTTTCGTACACGGCGCACTTTGTATGTCAGTTTCAGGTCAGTGCTATATGTCTGCCGTTCTTGGTTCACGGTCTGCAAACCGTGGCTGCTGCGGACAAGCCTGTCGTCTGCCATATTCGGCTGTCGGAAACAAAAACAGCTCGGCACTCTCCCTGAAAGACCTGTCACTTCTCCCACGTTCCGCTGAACTTTCCGAAATCGGCGTTGATTCGCTGAAAATCGAGGGCAGAATGAAGCGTCCCGAATATGTGGCATCTGCCGTACACGAACTGAAAAGCTCACTTGAAGGAAATACTCCCGATATGCAGTTCCTGCGTGGGGTATTTTCACGAAGCGGCTTCACAGACGGCTATTTTTCCGGCAAACGTGAGAATATGTTCGGTGTGCGTGAAAAAGAGGATGTCACCGCCGCACAGACTCTCATACCTAAAATACATGAGTTCTACCGCTTTGAACGGACTGCATACGATATCAGCATCCATGCTGTCATTGCCGAAAATGAAAATGTTGAGATAACAGCAAAATACGGCAATACGTATGTAACGGTTTACGGCGATGTTCCTGATAAAGCACAGAACCGTCCCACAGACCTGGCGGCAGTTGAAAAACAGCTTTCAAAGCTTGGCGATACCGTGTTCAGAGCTGAAAGCATTACGGCTGATATAGATGACGGTCTTTTCGTGCCCGCAGGCAAACTGAATGAGCTGCGGCGTGAACTTGCTGAAAAGCTGACCGAAAAAATTATCGAAAGAAATACACGGAAATACGATATTACTGAGTATTCTCCGTCTCTGCCGAAATATCCGAAACAGTCATTCGGAGAAAAAATTCCTCTGCGTGTTTACTGCCGTACTCCTGAACAGGCTGAAATCGCACTGAAAAAAGCAGAATTTATCATAGCCGACAGCAGATTATGGCTCTGCGGCAATGTTCCGCCTTTTTTCAGGGAGCACAGCGACAGGATAATTCTTTCTCCGCCACGTTTTATGCCTTATTCTGAGGATTCTATCATAAAGCGCATTTCGGAAATGAAGGCTGAATACGGAATTGACAGGATATTCTGCCATACACCTGATACTATAGCCATAGGAAGAAAGCTCGGCATGAAAATGCACGGCAGCTTTACTCTGAATGTTTTCAACTCCTGTTCTGCTGAAAAGATGTCGGAACTTGGTCTTGAAGACTGCATTTTCTCCATGGAGACTACACTTGGACAGCTTGAAAAAGTCCGCACGGCACTTCCGCTCGGACTTGCTGTATACGGCAATATGCCGCTCATGCTGACTGCAAACTGCCCGATACAAAATGAAGTCGGCTGTAAAAACTGTAACCGCACTCTCACAGACAGAACAGGCAGAAAGCTCCCTGTGATGTGTGAAAGGTTCTACAAGGAGATACTCAATCCCGATGTTCTGTATATGCTTGACAGGACAGACGAACTGAAAAATATCACCTTTGGTCTTGTTTTTCTCAGCAATGAGGACGCACAGCAGACAGAACGTGCCATTTCAGGCATAAAACCTGCGGGAAATATTACCCGTGGACTTTATTACCGAGGTATAATTCAATGAAACTGACATTCAAAAAACTCAGCGAAAAGGCTATAATCCCAACAAGAGCAACTTCGGGAAGCGCAGGTCTTGACATATGTGCCTGCCTTGATGAACCGGTCACTCTTGAATGCGGTGAGATAAAAATGATACCTGTGGGACTTACTGCCGAACCCGACTGCAATGATGTGGCACTTCTCATCTATCCACGTTCAGGACTGTCCACAAAATTCGGCGTATCACTTGCAAACTGCGTCGGCGTTGTTGACAGCGACTACAGGGGCGAATGGTTCATTCCCCTTATAAATCACGGAAAAGCGCCGTTTACCGTGGAGCATGGTATGCGTATCGCACAGCTTGTTCCTACAAAAGTGCTTTTCCCCGACATTGAAATAAGCGACACACTCTCCGATACAGACAGAGGAGAAAACGGCTTCGGTTCAAGCGGAGCATGACAATATTCACCTGAAAATTCAGGATATGCAGAACAAATGAAAAGCCGTTGCTTACGGCGGATTGGAGACTTATATGAAAAAATCATGGTATATGTTAGCACTTATGATATGCGCATTCGTCCTCGGAGATGTACTCTGCAACCATGCATCAGGCTCACTGAGCTGGCTGAGCTATAAGGCAGGCTTTGAATTTCAGCCGGGTACTCTCTCTATCACCAACGTATTCTCCATTACATTCGGTTTCAATTTCTACATAAGCGTTGCTCAGGCATTAATGATCATCGCCGGTTTCTTCCTCTACTATAAAACAGCAGAGAAAATCTGCAAGTAAGTCTATTTTTCAAGGAGCTAAACAATGTTTACTAAAGATATCGGAATCGACCTCGGAACTGCAAATACGCTTGTATATATGCGTGGAAAAGGCATCATCATAAGAGAGCCTTCCGTTGTTGCAGTCAACACAAGAACAGACAAGTGCCGCTATGTCGGAAAAGAAGCCAAGGACGTTATCGGACGTACTCCGGGTTCTATAGTTGCCGTAAGACCGCTGAAAAACGGTGTTATTGCAGACTTCGACATCGCCACGACAATGCTTCAGGAGTTCATAAGAAAGGCTCTGAGAGGTATACCGCTTACTAAAGCTAATGTAATTATATGCATACCATCGGGCGTTACTGCCGTTGAAAGACGTGCTGTCCGTGAATCGTGCAAAAAGGCAGGCGCAAACAACGTTCTCATAATTGAAGAACCAATGGCTGCTGCTATCGGCGCAGGTCTGCCCACAAATTCACCTGTAGGAAGCATGATAGTTGATATCGGCGGCGGTACGAGTGAAGTCGCAGTCATCGCACTGGGCGGCATCGTTTCCGCTAAATCGATAAGATGTGCAGGCGATGAGTTTGATACATCCATAATCAACTACATCAAGAAAAAATACAATCTTCTCATAGGCGAGAGAACTGCCGAAAACATCAAGCTTGAGATCGGTTCGGCATTCCCAAGCGAAAAGGAAACTACCCTTGAAATAAAGGGAAGAAATCTCCTTAACGGTCTGCCTGAGAATATTGTCGTAAACTCCGCTGAGATACGTGACGCTCTCGTTGAACCGCTTTCAAGAGTTATTGACGCTATCAAATCCACACTTGAAAATACTCCGCCTGAGCTTTCCGCCGACATAATTGACCACGGTATTACCCTTTCAGGCGGCGGCGCTCTGCTCAGAGGTCTTGACAAGCTCATAACCCGTGAAACGGGAATGCCTGTCTATATCGCCGAATATCCTCTTGACTGCGTTGCAGAGGGTACAGGCAAAATTCTCGAAAATATCAACGACTATCAGGACGCTCTCACAGATAACGTCAAATATTATTAAGGAGGGCACTGATGCGTGACTTTCTGAAAAGCACTAAATTCAAGGTTCTCCTGTTTTTCGTGGCATTTCTCATAGGCATCATGGTATATTCCGTCACCCGTGGCGGCTATTCTCTGAGGGGCGTTTCGTTCTTCAATACCATTACAAAGCCTTTCCGCTCCGCCTCAAACGGAATCAGCCGTGGAGTCGAGGATACTCTTGACAAATACACCCACGCTTCGGAATACTATGAAGAAAATCAGCAGCTCAAAGAGGAGATCGGCAGACTCAACCGTGAGCTTACCGAATATGAGGCACTCAAAGCCGAGGTTGAGGAGCTGAGAGAGCTTGTCAGCATCAAACAGGAGCATGAAGATTTTGAGTATACCGAAGCCTGCGATGTTATCGGCTATATAACCAACGATCCGTTCATGTCCTTTACCATCGCAAAGGGCAAGGCTGAGGGAATTACCCCAAACTGCCCTGTAGTTACCGCAGAGGGACTTGTAGGCATCACCGTTGATGTCTCGGAGCATACCTCAACTGTCAGGACGATTCTCTCACCTGACCTCTCTGTTGCCGCAGTAAACTCAAAATCAAACAAGGATATGGGCATAATAGAGGGAGATATTCTCTCTGCTGAAAGCGGAAATACCCGCCTTATCCATATAAACAAGGGCAATACACTCAAAAAGGGTGACCTTATCATCACATCAGGCACAAGCGGTCTTTTCCCGAAAGACTACTCTATCGGCAAGATAAAGAGCATCAGCCCTGACTCAAACGGCATCTCGGACTGTGCGGTCATCGAACCGTGCTGTGATGTTACGAGACTTTCGTCAGTCTATGTAATCACCAATTTCACAGGCAAAAGGGAGGATCTGAATGAGAATAAGGACACCCCGTGAGCAGAGAATACTCTATTTCAAAACAATACTGCGCTGGACTCTCTATTATCTCGTCATCTTCCTCTGTTTTCTGATAATGACATCGGGAACATGGACTAAACCGATACTTCTTGTGCCGTGTGCCGTTGCCATAGCAGTCGGAAACGGTCAGTACAGTTCAGCAGTATCAGGTGCATTCTGCGGCTTTCTCATCGATATCGCCTGCGGCAAGCTTGTGGGCTATAATGCGGCTCTGCTTGCCGTTTTCTGTATAATTATCTCGCTTCTCTATGAGTTATATCTCAGGAACAAATTCGTGAATTATATCGTCATAACCGCAGTTTTAGCCTATATCCAGTGCTGGCTCGACTATAAGTTCTACTATGAGATGTGGGAGTATGACAACGTTGAACGCATCTTCTCACAGCTCTCAATGAAGGTATGGGCGCTTACAATTATCTCCGCCTGCCTTATCTATATCATCATCGAATTCATCAACAAAAAACTCATGCCAAAAAATCACGTCACTATCGAAGAAGCCATAAATACAGCTATCCGTTCAGAAAAATAACCCCTGCCTTACCCTCTTTATGTTATCGGAAGCTTTTATCGGGGCAAACCTTTCTGAGGAAAGGTTCTTCCCCGAACCCCTTTCCAAAGACTTTTAGTATTATGGTGTATCTGATATGGGACATTCAGTCCCATATCAGATACACTAACGCCAAAAGTTTTAGGAAGGGAGTTTGAGGGCGACTCCCCACGGGGTGGGGAGGTGTCACCCTGTGACAGAGGGGGGCGGGCATCAGCCAACCCTTTTTCAAAAGGGTTTCCCTCAGTAAAAAACTTCGGTCAACGCAAAGAGCAAAGGCAGTTTTTTCAAGGAGGTCAAATAATTGAAAGGGTTTGCAGAAAATGTGAAATCCATGCTGATAATCCTTATCGTCGTAATGCTTGCGGGACTTAGCGCAATGCGACTTATGAAAATACAGGTAATGGGCGACAAGGATATAGCCGCACCTCAGCCGCAGGATATGGCTGATGCTTTGACTTATGTCAAAGAAGTAAAGGCAACACGAGGCGAAATTCTGGATTACAGCGGCAATACGCTCGTGACCAATGACACACATACGGACATCGTTCTTCAGATGGCATTCTTCCCGACTGACAACAAAGTTGGCAATAAGGAACTTCTGGAGGTATACAATACGCTGAAAGAACACGGCTACACGTTTGAGGAGAGTATCCCGATAACATTTGAAAAGCCATACGCTTTCACAACGGACGACCACTCAGAAATAATCTCAGACCTTAATCTTAACGTTTATGCGACCGCTGACAACTGCATTGACAAGCTTATCTCCGACTATGAGATAGACAAGTCCTACACCGAGACAGAACAGCGTATCATTGCAGGAATGCGCTATCAGATGATAGACAAGGACTTTTCCTATAAAAATGACCTTGTGCTTGCACGAAATGTTGATAATGACACGATAATACGCCTCAAAGAAATGAGCAACTACTACCGTGGAATTGAGGCAGTCGTTGCATCCGACCGAACTATCGTCAGGGGCGATATCCTCCCACACGAAATAGGTACAGTTGGCCCGATATATGCAGAAGAATACGAAAAATTAAAGGACGAGGGCTACAGCTATAACGATACTCTCGGCAAAAACGGCATTGAAGCCGCCGAGGAGACAATTCTCCGTGGTACATTCGGCGAGGAAAAAATCACTGTTAAAGACGGATATATCGTCAATAAGGAGACTCTCAGCGAAAAAGTCTCAGGCGAAACGATAAAACTTACGGTTGACGGTAATTATCAGGTAAAGCTTCAGGGCATTCTTGATGACTTCCTTGCTAATTTTCAGGATATCAATACAAATCCGGCCCTCAAAAACGTAAGATGCGGTGCAATTTGCGTACTTGATGCCAAAACAGGAGCTGTCAAGGGCATGGCGACTGCCCCGACATATAATCTCAAGGATTATGCCGAAAACTATGACTATTTCTCAGAACTCCCCGATTCTCCGCTTGTAAACCGCTGTACATACGGCTTATACAGACCGGGTTCGACATTCAAGACCATAACAGCTACTGCCGCACTGAATGAGGGCTTCATTCTTGCAGGAAATCCGATAATCTGCAATCAGGGCTATGATTTCTACGGCACTCATTACTCATGTACAGGCAACCACGGAAGTATTACAATGCGCCATGCTATTGAGGTATCATGCAACTGCTACTTCTATGAGCTTTCAAAAATGATGGGTATTGATGTTATCTCAAAATACGCAACTCTCTATGGTCTCGGGCAGAATACAGGCATCGAAACAGGAGATGCCGCAGGTTATCTCTGTAATCCTGAAACTTTTGCTGAACATGGTCAGGAATGGTACATAGGCTATGTTATTCAGGCAGGTATCGGAAATCAGGACTGCGGATTTACACCTCTCCAGATGGCTTGTGTGGCAAATACCATTGCAAACCACGGAATACGCTATAAGCCATATCTCGTGGACAGCCTCTATAAATACGGCACAAACAAACAGGTTTCAAAAACACAGCCTGTCGTATCGGAAACTATTCAGCTTAACGACAAAGACCTGTATACGCACATCATCAACGGTATGATAGATGCATCACATAATGTTCCTGATATGTATTCGCTGTCTGACCTCGGATTTGACGTGGCTATCAAGACAGGTACTCCTCAGACAGGACGAAATCTTACCGAACAAAACTCTTTCTTCATAGGCTTTGCCCCTGCCGATAACCCTGAAATAGCATTTGCAGGCGTTATCGAGGGTGGTGAATATTCAAAATACATGATAAGAGACATCATTCTCTCATATCAGGAATGCTATGGACTTGCAGGCAAAAAGCCAAAGAAAACAACTAAGCTGCCGGATGAAAAGCGCCCTGAGCTTACAACTGCTCCTCCGTCTCTCAGTACTACGACTACACAGACTACAACTACAACAATAGCAACAGTTCCTATCATCATCACCGAAGCTCCTGAAGATAATCCATATGCAAATCCATATAAAACAAAGCCGACTGCTCCTGCGGAAGAAACCACAATAGTAACAGTGACTGCCGCAGAACCACCAAAAGTCAACTGAATATGCTGAAATACCTCCTGAAAAAATTTTCGGGAGGTATTTTTGTAACCATAGGTACAGTTTCTGCTCACTGTATATTATTCATATTTTTTATATAACATCCAAGATATTTTTATTCAAAGTATCTTGACAAAATCATATTTGTGTGGTATTATATTATCAACACATATAGAAAAGTGTGTTAAGAAATAAACAAATGGAGGAACAAAGTATGGGATTAATTGACAAAATACAACAATCCGCAAAAAACATCAGTGCATCAATGACTAAATCTGCAAACCGTTCAGGCGGTCAGGGCTTTGAAGATAACTCACAGGAATCGGAAGAATTTACATTCATCAAGTCTCAGATCGAAACAATTAATCATGAACTTAACGATGCCTATAACCGCATAGGCAGGAAAATTATTTCTCATGTTATAAAAAACAGGACCGTTGTCGGAATTGATGTCTCCGATATTCTGTATATCATTGAACCAAAGCTCCAGAAAAAGGATGAGCTTGAAAAAGAATTTATCAAGCTTGAAAAGGAGAACATACAAAACGATATCGCCGCCGAAAAAGAGCTTGCCGAAGAAAAATATTTCGCCGAAAAAGCTAATCTTGACCGTGAGCTTGCTATGTCTGCCCTCTCCAAAAAGGAATATGACGAAAAGCTTGAGCTTGCAAGAAAACGCATAGATAATTTCGAGGAGATTCACTGCATCGAAAAAGAAGAACGTCTCGGCTTCATTACAACCGAGGAGAAAAACGCCAAGATCGCTTTGCTGATATCATAAAACCAAAACTACCGCCGTTAACGCTGATACCCATGTAGAAGTATTATACTTATTATTGAGGGAAACCCTTTTGAAAAAGGGTTCTCCCTCAAACTC
>JAKSQT010000019.1 GCA_024403995.1 Ruminococcus sp. | reverse complement strand
ACCCTCGACAGCCCTTGCTTAACGAAATTATTTCGACTTTTTCAACAGACTGAAACCTGTATGGACTTAATTTCCATACAGGTTTATTTTTTAATATTAAAAGTCTTTGGAAAGGGGTTCGGGGAAGAACCTTTCCTCAGAAAGGTTTTCCCCGATAAACAGTATAAATTTTCTGTAAAAGCATCACAGTTCGGAAACGAGTTTCTGGAAAGCGTCGCCACGTTCCTCGAAATTCTTGAATATACCGTAGCTTGCGGCGGCAGGTGAAAGAATACAGCTCTGTCCCTTTGGCGTGATATCGGCGGCAAGCTCGACAGCATCTTTCAGGTGCGGAACATAGTGGAAAAGTTCAGGCTTTGCATCGCTTATCATATCATAGACACGCTTTCCCGAAGCCTCCATGCAGATAACGTTGTAGTCATGCGACAGGAGATAGTCTGCAAGCATTTTGTAGTCGATACCTCTGTCCATGCCGCCTATGAGGATAGTTGATGCATTCGGCACACTTTTCAGTGCCTCAACAGCCGTAGCGCAGGCAGTAGAGATAGAGTCGTCATACCAGCGGATATCCTTGAAAGTACCCACGTATTCAAGTCTGTGCGGAAGCGGTCTGAAACTGATAAGCGCATTGGTAAACTGCTGTCTTGAAACAATACTGCGGCAGATATCCCATACAACAGCAATATTGTAATGATTGTGAACACCCAGAAGCTTCATTTCATTAACAGGTATATCATATTCTCCGTCATAAGCATCATAGACCTTGCCCTTGACAATGAAAACATCAGCATTATTTGGCTTGCCTGAAACTGTAACCACATTTGACGGCATATCGTCAGATTTCAGCTTGACATCACACCACAGCATATCCTCGGGATTCTGGTGAAGATAGATATTTTTCTTGGCATTGTAGTAATTCTCCATAGTGCCGTAGTGGTCAAGATGCTCCTCATAGAGATTGAGGAAAACTGCCTTTGCCGGAGAAACCGTCATATATTCAAGCTGATGGCATGAAAGTTCACATACTATAATGGTATCATCATTGATATCATCAGCGATATTGAACACAGGAATGCCGATATTGCCGGCAATGCGTGTATCCTTGCCTGATTCTTTGAGGATATGATAGATAAGCGATGTTACGGTGCTTTTTCCCTTTGTTCCTGTAATACCGATTATCTGTTCACGGAAAACGGAGAAGAACACCTGTGTTTCCGATGTTATCTCACAGGAAAGTTCCGACGGTTTTTTTTCAAGAACGATTCCCGGACTTTTGAATACGATATCATAAGTATCAAGGCATTTCTGGTAATCCTTGCCGCATATCAGCCCTACGTGTTCAGGCAGATTATTTGCAAGGCGGTCAATATTATTCAGGTCTGCGATAACAAGCTCGCTTGGTGCGCAGTATTTTTCAAATATCTTGTAAGTTGCCTTTCCCTCACGTCCGAAACCGAGAATACAGACGGATTTTCCATTTGTATAATTTTTTATATATTCTGCGAATTTATTCAAAGCAAACGCTCCATTTCTTTAATTAAAATATCCCTGAATTGTTCAGGCAGAAGATTTTCATTGTTGAACGATTTACGACACGCTTCATATCTGCTGTCGATAGTGCCGATGTCATAAAGTCTGCGTTCCATGTATTCCCTGAACAAAAGCGGCAGTTCTTCTCCGTCTGCATTCATTCTGCGTATCGCAAGTGATACCGCAAGATTGACCTCATCGATACTGCCGACGCATTCAAACGGTTTATGGTCAGACTGACCGATAAGCTCGATAAAATATTCAAGCATTTTTTCGTCATTCAGCATATCACGCCCGAACACTGAAATAAGCTCATCACTGCTAAGAAACGGCGAGAGAATGAGGCATACAAAAAGGCATTTCGGGCACTCTCCGCACCATATATCGGGCGAGACCTTGCTTCCGAGGTTGCAGCTCCTGAAAACAGGAAGATATTTGCGGTGTGACACAAACATCTCAGCGATCTGGAATTCGGCAAGCGGACGCAGAAAGCTGAAATAGTAAACGCCGCTTTTAAGGTATTTTTCCTCATACGAATGAAAATCACGTTCAAACTCAAAACTTTTTGAATACTGGTGATTAACGTCCTGACCTGCAACGGTGCTTTCGTTTGCGCTTGACTCGTTTGAGAGCACCACGTATTTCAGACCGTTCAGATATGCCGTAATTTCGGCTGAAAACGCAACAATAGCCGAGAAAGGCGTATGACCGTTGAGATAGCCTGCATTATTCAGGTTTATGAGTGAACGGTCAAAATGCCGCTTTGAGATTATCAGTGCATCTTCAGGCAGACCTGCCGCACTGACGGTAGCTTCAATGGAACAGCGTTTGTTTATGGCGTAGCATCGGCACTCCATGCCTGCATTTTTTAGTGTTTCGATAGTGAGGGCAGAGTCCTTGCCGCCTCCGATAGGTACGAGACAGCCTTTCAGCTCACGGGGACATTCCTCTGACGAGCTGTCAAAGCTGCCAACAGGAACAATATTGATAAAGCTGTCGGGATCGGCAGAGATGCCGTTAACATAGAAAAACTCGCCGAGTCCCATGAAATAGAGCTTTTTCCACCATTTCACCTGTTCGCTGTCAAGCTCTCCGCACTCCACACGCATTTCAGGCGCACAGACAGCCTTCCAGTAGCTTACAGCCTCAGCCATGCCGAGAGAGAAAAACATTCTTTCGAGGGTACGGTTGCCGCTTATCTTTACACCCTGCGGTTTTGAGAATGTCCATGACGGCTTGAAATCGGCAAGAGACGGTATTGAGAAATCAAAGCTGACTTCGATCTCGGAATCAGTTTCAGTGACATTGTATGACTTATAGACGAAAACAGGATTTTCGCTTCTGAATTTATCGAATTTATTCATTATTTCCTCCGCTGCTTTCCGTTTTATCGGAAAGACCGAGATAGTATTCTTTGAGACATGAATAGGTTTTCTGGGAAAGGTCATGCTCAACCTTGCAGGCATCTTCGGCGGCAGTGTCACGGTCAACGCCAAGCATCTCAAAAAATCCCGTAAGGACAGTATGGCGGTCGTAGATAGTTTCGGCGATGCTTCTGCCTTTTTCGGTAAGTTGGATGTGGTTGTCGTTATCGACGATGACAAGCTCCTCGTCCTTCATTTTTTTCAGTATTATAGAAACGGTAGGTCTCGAATAGCCAAGATATGAACAAATATCTATCGCATGAACATCAGGCTGTTTTCTTGAAAGAATGAGGATAGTTTCAAGATAGTTTTCAACTGCTTCAGTTATAGCCATTCTTAATCTCCTTTACCATGATATTTCGGTACAAACCGATAAATGTCGTATGATCTGAAATTTTTTTCAGAAAATCCCTTTTATCATTATATCACAAAACAAAAAAAAATTCAATACTTTTTATTATTGCTCCGCCAATTAAGTCTTGAATATTTTATGCGAAGTAATGAAGGAGAAAGTCAAGGAAGAAAGCCGCAGGAATACTTACGTATTTCAAGGTTTTCTGACGCAGAATTTCTTCTTCAGGACAAGCAGAAAAATTCAAGATTTAGTTGGTGGAGCAATAATAGCGCCGCAGCAACAGCATTTTTCTCAATAACACGCAGCTTTGCTTATCATCAAAATGTAACAAAATAACATACTTTTTTTCATCTTATTTTAATTGAAATCATCTTGAAATTCATGTCAGATATTGTTATAATTATTATAAAGTCAATACCTCACAAAGAGTATACGCCGGAGACACGATTGGATTTTTCGTCAGACGTGCTTTATGCGGTGTTGTCAAAAGAAGGGCGTGATGAAGTTTGAAAATGAAAAAATATTTTCTTTTATTGTTTGTTATTTTTTCTGCTATAATGAATAACATTGTTGCCGGAAACACCGACAATGTTTTATTTTTTCATTCAGTAAAAGATGTTCTTTTGCTTCTTTGCCCGTTATTTATACTTACAGCATATATAATACATGTTTCTGTACTGAAAAAGAAAGGCATTATTTCAGATACTCCTGAAACTATTACTGACGAAAATGAGAATTTATCATGACACGCAACAAAATATAAGGCAGCACGGCATTGGCGAGACAGACGATCACCTTTTTCAGAAAGGAACAAAATATGAACAATGTATATAAAGACTTTATTTATCTGACTTACTGCTCGTTAAACAGAGTAGTTCCCGATAAGGAAAGAATCAGTAATACCGACCTTGAAAAGCTTTTTGCCGTCAGCAGACATCAGACATTGGTATCACTGACCGCTTTTGCTCTTGAAACAGCCGATATTTACAACAGCAGATTTGATGATGCAAAAGAAAAAGCTATAAGAAAAAATCTTTTCCTTGACACTGAACGCAAAAAACTGTTTGCTTTCTGTGAAAATAAAGGAATATGGTATATGCCGCTGAAAGGCAGTATTCTGAAAGACATCTATCCTGAATACGGAATGCGTCAGATGGCTGATAACGATATCCTTTATGATATTACATATCGTGAAGATGTCAGGAAATACTTTGAATCTCTCGGATATGAAGTGTTTTTATACGGGAAAAAAAATCATGATATTTACATGAAACCGCCTGTTCTGAATTTTGAAATGCACTATGATCTGTTCGGAGAGTATATTAATTCTGTATGGGCAGATTACTATTCAGACATAAAGAACAGGCTGATAAAAGATCAGGATAATCAATATGGCTATCATTTTTCTGATGATGATTTTTATATCTACATCACAACACACGAATACAAGCATTTTTCAAGAAACGGAACCGGACTTCGCTCACTTGCCGACAGATATGTATTCATAAAGAACAAGGATCTTGACTTGAATTACATAGAAGCAGAATGTCAGAAGCTTGGTATCGCTGAGTATGAAAAAGAAAGCAGAGAGCTTTCATTGAAATTATTTGAACATGAGCCTGATTTAGATAAATTCACAGATGCCGAATTAAAAATGCTGAACTGCTATCTTGATTCGGGAACTTATGGTTCAGTTGAAAACAAAGTAGCCAAAAGTCTTAAAAATCAAAGCAAGCTTTCCTTCTGGATACAGAACATCTTCATTCCATGGAAGCTGATGAAATACTCTGTGCCGTTTACTGCCGCAAGTCCTCTGCTGTACCCCATAGGCGTTATCTGGAGATGCTGCCGTGTTCTGATAAAAAATCGTGGTCTGCTCAGACAAACGGTAAAAGCTGTAAAAAAATATTAAGGCAAACTGTGCCGAAAAGGAGAATTTATCATGACACGGAACAAAATAAAACTTTTTCTTCTGGGTATAATTGCGGCTGCGGCACTCTGCATTTTCGGCGGATGCGACAACAGCTACCACATAACTGTCAAAGGTGATGCCCCCATAACGAAAGGAAAATATCTGGATATCCTCATGCCGATAGACAATACCGACGAGATGTGGCGTGATCATACCAGCATAGCAAAATACCGTTTTGAGCTTGAACCTCATGACCTTATGAAAACCGAGATCTCAAGATATGACGAGGACGGTTTCCGCAGTCTTTTCTTCCACTATGAACTTTTTGAGTATTATCCGCCGGACATTCCTGAAACTGACAGTTCTTTTGATATCAGCTTTGCGGATGAGGGAGAATTTATCAGAATGATGGAGAAATACAAAAAATTCAGAATCGCACTGTTCGATGAAAAAGGAAATGTACTTCAGGTATCTCCGACATATGACGCAAGAAAAACGAGAAATGTATATCTGAGCGATAAAATTGACTATCACCTGTCAGAAAATACGCTTGAATATGAGTGTGAATATTACTCTACTGACAACTTTGATATGATACTTATCAGTTCGGAGTTATTATCGCTTGTCATGCCGATCGTTTCGCTTATTATGGTAATTGCAATGTTCATCTCCAACGATTCAAAAAAAATGTCATGGCTTACCCAGAAACAGACATTTATCCTGTTGATACCGTCCATTTCGTTTGTCAGCTACATGATGTGCCGTCTTTATTATTTCATTATGGATTCAGTAGTCAGCGGCAAAAATGCATCTATATTTGATGAAAAATATGAAATATTCACCCTTTTCACACTTTACAGTTCAATACCATTTTTTATTGCATTGGCATTTCTGATATGTCTGGCTGTACGTTTAACGAGCAAAAAACAAAACGGAACTCCCACGGACATTTTGCCGGATGCAGGAAATAATCTGACGCAGAGTCAGGGAAATAATAATAATTAAATAGCAGCACCACACAAAGCACGTCTGACGACTTTGTATGGTGCTGATTTTTATGTCTCGATTTTTTTCAACAGAAACATCCTGCCGCTGAACGGCGGAATATCCATATACATCTTATCCTTTGAATATTTCCAGACAGTTCTGCCGTCGGGAGTATGCCCGCTGTATAGCTGATTGTCTGAGTCAAGAAGAAGTTCAGCCTCAAAGCCCTCCCCGACAGTGACCGTGTAGTCAGCCTGAAACCAGTCCGAAAAATTCAGCACGGCGAGTATATCTCCGTCAGCACTTTTGCGGCGTATTGCATAGATGCAGCGCTCCGCAGAATTGCAGTCATCCCACATGAAATTGGTCGGATCATTGTCATAGTGAAGTGCGTTATACTGAAGATATATCTGATTCAGCACCTTTACATACTCACGGAACGAGTCATGCATAGGATATTTCAGCATATCCCAGTCCTGTTCACGCTTTTCATCCCATTCACGGAGCTGCGCAAACTCATTTCCCATAAAATTGAGTTTTTTTCCGGGATGAGCCATCATGTACATATACATCGCCCTCGCCTGCGGAAATTTATCCTCATACTGTCCGTTCATTTTCTGGGCGATGGTAGCTTTGCCATGTACTACTTCATCATGTGAAAGCGGAAGAATGAAATGCTCATTGTAAAAATAAAGCATTGAAAAAGTAAGCTTATGATAGTCACGGGTACGGTACATCGGCGCACTCTGGAAATATTCAAGCGTATCATGCATCCAGCCCAAGTCCCATTTATAGTCAAAACCAAGACCGCCGTCAAAAACCGGAGCAGTTACCTTCGGGTATGCGGAGGAGTCCTCAGCAGCAATAACAGCAGACGGATGACGTGCTTTCAGACCGCAGTTCATAGCCTTGATGAACTCAATTCCACGCCTGTTTTCGCCACGGTATTCCTCACCGTTGAAGAAAATGACGTTGCGTACCGCATCCATACGCAGACCGTCGAAATGATAGACAGACAGCCAGTAATCGGCAGCAGACTGGAGAAACGAGCGAACCTCTCCCTTGGCATGATTGAAATTGCGGCTGCCCCATTCGTTGTAGCCTGCCTCGTCATTCGGGTATTCATATAATTTAGTGCCGTCATATTCCGTTAGCGCATAGTGGTCAACAGCGAAATGCACAGGGATAAAATCGACCAGAACGCCTATCCCCTCTTTATGGCATTTGTCCACAAATTCCATAAGCTCAGAGGGCGTGCCATAGCGTGAAGTCGGAGCAAAAAATCCCGTGCTCTGATATCCCCACGACTCATCGCAGGGGTGTTCGTTTATCGGCATCAGTTCAATATAATTATAGCCGAACTCCTTAACGTATTCCACAAGCTCATCAGCAATTCCGGAATAGCTGTACCAGCCCTCCTGTACGGTAATGTCCTCCGAGTCGGCATCGGCATTTTTTCTGCGCCATGAGCCGAGGTGTACCTCATATATATTCATAGGCTTGTCATGTCCGTCAGTGCGTTTTTCAAGCCATTCGTCATCAGTGAAGTGAAAATCATCGATTCTGCGTATCACAGAGCACGTTCCGGGACGGACTTCCATGCCAAAGCCGTATGGGTCACAGTGATCTGTAAAGCCGCCTTTTTTGTCGTAGATACGGTATTTATAGCGCATTCCCTCAAGGGCTTCGGGAATTTCGGCTTCATAGAATTTACCGTCTGCGGCAGGCTTCATGGGGATATCCTTCCATTTGCTGAAATCTCCTATGACTGAGACTTTAACAGCATTTGGAGCATAAGTTCTGAAAATTGTAGATTTATCGGAGACGTGAGCGCCGAGAAATTCATAAGCGTCAAAACAGTCTCCATTATAGAATTTGCTGATGTCCATAAGATCACTCCATTCTGTCAAAACATTCTGATAAAACAAAAAAACCATCTGCTTAAAGCAAATGGTTTAATGGTGCGAGTAATGGGACTTGAACCCATACGTCCTTCGACACACGCCCCTCAAACGTGCCTGTCTGCCTATTCCAGCACACTCGCATTGACTATCAGTGAAGTTTTTTTATTGCCTCACCTGACTGCTTTAATATTATATCAGATATTTTCGGGTTTGTCAACCCCTTTTTTGAAATTTTTTCAAATTTTTTTTGATTTTTTTTAAAGCAGTCAGGTTTTTGGCTATTTACGGTGTTTTGTCTTCTTTTCGTCGTACATTCTATCGTCAAGTTCTTTAAGAAAAACGTCAATATTCTTACTTTCGTCAAGAATACTGATGCCTGCGGAGAACGAAAGCTTATATTCACGCTCGCCTTTTTTATTGAACTGGTCGGCAGCATAACGAAGATCACCGATAATGGTATCCATTTTATCCTCGTTGTATTCAGGACAGAAGATTATGAATTCATCGCCTGCAAAGCGTATCGGGATAGTGTTGTCTGGTATGCATTTCCTGATTATTGATGAGATATCGCTCAGTGCATTGTCGCCCGCCTCGTGGCCATACGTATCATTGATAGCCTTGAAGTAGTCCATATCGAGCATAATTCCGCCGACTTCCCTGTATTTGCTTTCCATATTCGCAATGATGAAATTCATGTACGTGCGGTTATAGAGCTTTGTAAGCGGATCCATATAAGCAAGTTCATTCTGGAGACACATATGAATACCTATCAGACCGAGCGCCACGCAGCACCAGACAATTGAAACGCCGTACATGAATATCTGAGTAACAGCGCCGATAATGACCGGCAAAAGGAACATCCATATCGGGAAAAACCTTAGTTTGCCGTTTTTTCGGTAATGCTGGAACTTTATCAGCAGACTCAGACCGAGATAGATGACTGTAATAACAAGATGCGAATACCCAAGCGGCTCACGGTGATAGAAATTCCCCTTGTCGAACGAGAAAAGGAAACCGAACCTGAAATTCAGGAGCAGTTCGATCATACCGCCTAATGCAGGTATCGCAAGTATCAGATACAGCTTTGGCGATGTACGCTCACTTCCGTTAAGACGCTGATCGACATAGACACACCACAGGTATGAATCGATGATATTCGCCATATAAAGAAGGCTGTTCGTCATCATGTTGGCGGCTCTTGAAAAAATCGAGTTATGACCGTCGACCATAAAGGATATCATCTCGATGATACACGCAAAAGCTGTTACTATAATTACAGAAGTAAATATTTTATCACTGTTCTGCCCTCGCAGCCGGGCGCTTCTGCTCGTAATCAGCAGAACGACCAGCATAGCAAAACCGAGTAGATTTGTTGCTATGACTGCTTGTAAATTCATAATGTCCTCCGAATAAAAAAAGGTATATTAGTATTATACCACTATAAAGCTGATATTTCAATAGGATTTCGGAAAAATTTACATTTTGTAAAAGAAAAAACAGGCGGAGTTGTGAACTCCGCCCAAAATTGTTAATGATTATGTTTCAGGAAGTGATTTGATTAAACCAAGTTTATATTTCTGAATTGCAAGTGCATCGAGGTTGGTAACACCGTCTTTATTGCCTGCACAGTCTGCATTAGCCCAGCCCTGAGCAGTGATATGGCTGGCATCCGAGCCGTTGAGACCGTATTTTGGTGAATTTACGAGTGCCTGCATTATCATAACTGTATCAGCAAGATTGATCTGACCGTCATTATTTGCATCGCCGCACAGTGTCTGTGAATCTACCGAAGACTGCGGATCACCGATCGGATACTCGCCGCTGTTGATCTTAGTTGTTGTAGTGACAGGATCAACATCTATCGGCATTGTTGTTTCAGAAACCGGTCTTGTTACAGGTGTTGTAGCACGGGTTGTGGTGGTTTCTGTTGTTGTAGTTGTGCTTGTAGTTGTTGTGGTGGTTTCAGACTCTGTTGTAACTGTTGTGGTAGTTGTAGTAACACGCTTTGTGGTTACAGCAGTAGTTTTTACAGGTCTGTCGCCTGTTCCGCCGAGACCGTCAGCCTTAGTGCCGTCAGGTTCTTCGCCGTAATAGAGCTTGCCGTCAACATAAACAGGAACATAAGGAGTTACAATGCCGTGAACAGTACCGTCAGCGGAAGTTGTAGTCTTGCCGCCGAGGATATCCTTGTTGGAGAAGTCATTTGTTGCATCCCAGCCGCTTCCATAGTTAGGCATAACAAGTGCAAGGAGAATCTCACACTGCTGCATACCTTCAGAAATAGGAAGAACTGCACGTCCGTCAGGGAGATTTACCTCAACGTAGTAGATATCTCCGTCATAGTGCTTGATGCCTGAAATTTCGGCAGGTGTAACGCCTGCATACATCTTGGACTGGTCACGGTCGCAGCGGATAACAACGTCCTCAGGGTTAGCGCCTGCGGCTTTTACTTCGCTGAGATCCATATAGTAGCGGAACGAGATATTATCCTGTACTCTTGCCGGCCATGCGGAGTGGTTTGTGATCTTGAAGCTGACTGTCATACCGCTTGACTCTGCGCCCTTTGACTGACATTCAACATAGAATTCAGGGCCGTCATGAACCTCAGGTTCAGGGAATGACGGATCCTTTGTTCCGCCGTATTTATCAAGCATCTTGCAGAGCATAGCAGTGTAGCCAGCGTTATAGTCTGTAGCTACCTCATTGTTGATATAGTTCTGACGGTCATCAACGTATTTTCCTGATTCATCAGGGCCGCCTACGAGAGCGCCGTAAAGGATATGGCGGTTTTTATCAGGAACTGCAAGGTCATTTTTCCATGAGCCGTGAGCAGTTCTGTGGTGAGGATTTTCAGGAGGATTATTGCCGTAGCCGACAACATAGCTTCTCTTGTCAGGGTTGTCACCGAGAGCATAATTTACCTGTGCTTCGGCAAATTCGACATACTTTGAAGTATCCTCATTCTTGAAAATGGTATCGCTTGCAACTGATGCAATAAATGCAGAAGTATTAGCATATCTGAGGCAGCCCCATGTTGAGAGCCAGCGCAGACCGCCCGGAAGTATCTTAGCCTCGTCGCCGTTTACCCAGCGGTCAAGGTGCTTCTTAACGTGAGCTACGTATTTGCTGTCATTTGTATTGATAGCATAAAGGAGCATAGCGCCCTGCATATTGTCGTCCCAGCAATGTGACCAGCCGTAAGCAAGTGTATCGCCTTCACCGAGCATAGTACCGAGGTGAGGGATATAACTTGTTGCAAGGTCAAGATAGCTTTCGTCCTTTGTAGCGATATACAGCCAGTTAGCGGCATAGAAAAGCTCGTCATAGAAGTGGCTTGAACGATAGAAGCCTGAAGCGTCGCTGTTATTATAAACTTTATCGCTCTTTGAAGCATCGGCAAGCTTGAAGATATTTTCAGCGTGTTTGAGATATGCAGCGGTCTTTGAGGAGTCGATCCTGCCGTTAAGGGCAACAGAACCTGCGGCAAGAGCAGCAGCCATTTCGCCGAATACAGCGGAGCATCCCTCGGAAGATTTCAGAGTTGCACGAGCCTCGGCAACAGATGAACCGTTGTCAGCCATGCCGTATTCGATAAGGCCGATAGGACCCCACCAAGTATGGTCAACAGTACCGTTGCCGACCTGATAAACGACCTGTGAGCCTTTATCGCATTCTGCAAGGTAATCGAGAACGAATTCAAGGTTATTGACATATGTGCCCATAAGGTCGGACTTTTCAAGTCCGTCAGGGTACTGATAGAGTCCCCATGCGAGCATTGAAGCCGAATAAGCCATCGGCAGATTGAACTTTACGTGGTCACCGGCATCATACCAGCCTCCGAGAACTTCGTCGGTCATAGTAGAATCCGTCTTCCATTCAACTCTGTTCCAGTCAGGAAGCGGGCCTGCCTGTTGAGCCTCATAGAAGAAAAGTGACTTGTCAAGTGCATCAGCATAATTCTGGTCAGAAGCAGCCACGGAAGTAACTGCCGGAACAGAAAATGCAGTTGAAGCGGCAAGCATTGCAACAGAAAGCAGACCGCTTGTTAATTTTTTAAGCATTGTAAAACTCTCCTCTCATAAAATATTCGGAGCATTGCTCCACCCTCACGAGCATACATTGCTATACACCGATATTATGCCATATTTTTTACAGTTTGTCAAGTAAAACAGACATTATACGCAGCATATAATATGTTAGTTTTCGTGAATTATATTCATTTTTTAGTTGAAACTATACAGAAAAAAGCGTTCATCTGCGGAATTGAACCGATTTTTCTATACAATCTGCCGAAAAACTTATTTATGGAACAGCTTGCTGAAAAATCCGCCCTTTTTGCTGTTTTCGGCAGGTTTGCTTTCGGTTTTCGGCTGATTCTTCTCTTTTTCCTTTGCAGAAGCATTGCCGATAACAGGCTCTGTGCCCTCAAATGCGCCGATTTTTCCGAGTTCTTCAAGAACATGAGCCACATCCTTTGAGATAGTTGCCTCGTCAGCATCATATTTTTCAAGCATTTTTGCGACTATTTCTTCCTGTGTTGTCTCGGTTTTCAGGCATTCAAGAATAAATGCAACAGTCGGGTTGCAGTGTACCATGCCGGAAAATTCAGCCGCTGAATCCATGAGAATATTGTCATTTCCTTCGGTATAAATAATAAATGTATCTTTAAGTTTCATGTTGATCATCCTTTCATAGCGTTATATGCGGTTTCTGCTGCTTCGATGTCCATATTGCAGCCGAGTCTCCAGAGTGTCACGCTGCCTGCAAGCCTGTCTATAAGCTGAAGGGTGCGTATGAGCTTCTGTGGGTCATTCGGTCTGTATATCTGCTGAACGAGCATATTATATGCGTCTTTCTTGCTTATCTTTTCTATGTGGTTTTTTTCGGCACGTTCAAGAATGCACACTGCTTTCAGCGGCACGCTTGTATTGGTGCTGAGTCTGTGTTTGCCGTCCCACGGTGTTCCGAAAACGGCTGCACTATCGCCGTCACATTTTATAAGCGGCTTGTCGTCGTTTATCATGACCGCCTTATCGCCTAAAAGCTGTCTCCAAAGCCTTGTGTGGGTAGATTTTCCGGTACCGCTTTTGGCTGTGAAAAGGTAGCCTTCGCCGTCAACAGCTATCACAGATCCGTGGAACAGGAACGTATCGAATTCTACCATTTTAGTAGCTATTTTTCGGTAAACGCCAAGTTCTTCGAGGTAATCGTCGGGAAAGCGGCGAACCTCATGACCTTCGGCAATATCTTCCTTTTCGGATTTTATGCGCTCATATTCAATGTCGTCCTGTGACATAACAACTTCAAAATCGGGTTCATCATCTGTGAGATAATCGGCACAAAGCTCGTGAACACGCTGATGAAGTGAGCTTATGGCAATAACTTTTTCTGCAATTCTGTATCGTTTGTTAAACATACATTCCTCCTATTAAGGCAATATCATCGTTTGCCATAATATTATAACATATCATAACAGATTTGTAAATCTTTATTTGAAAAATTAAAGATTGACAATCACACCTGAGAATGCTATACTGAATACGCTGACAAAAAACATTTCAGCAAGCTGTGAAGGGAAACAGAATTATGCTTTACTATATGTTCAATAAACCGCAGGGCTGCGTTACTGCCCGTTCTGACATGATACACAAGACCGTCATGGATTATTTTCCACCTGAACTTGCGGCAAAACTTCATCCAGTAGGCAGACTCGACAAGGATACCTGCGGACTGCTTATTCTGACAGATGACGGAGACCTCGACTTCAAAATCATGCAGCCTGACCGCCATATCAGCAAGACATATTTTTTCTATGCTGCAGGAACTATGGATGACGAAAAAAAGCAACGCCTTGAAAGCGGCATTGCTATGGCAGGATTCATCTCAAAATCCGCCGTATTCACATTTAATAATGTATATCATATGCGTGACCTTGAACAATTCATTCCCGGAAAACTGCGTGAGCGCTACATGAAAAATCCCGATGGTTCTGCTTTTTCGGCATCACTTACCATTCACGAAGGCAAAAAGCATCAGGTAAAACGAATGCTTGAGGCTGTGAACTGCAAAATATTCTATCTGCGCCGTGACAGCATTGGTATGCTCAGGCTGGATGATGACCTTGAACAGGGGCATTTCCGTCCGCTTACTGATGAAGAAGTGTCAATGCTCAAAAAAATAAAATAAGCCCCGCCGAAAAAATCGACGAGGCTTTCGCTTTTACAATATTATATTAGTTCCACCAATAGTAATCGTAATCGAGATCCTTTGTGATCGAACCGAAGTCAGCAAGTACGCCATTGCAGTACTGGTTAACATAAATCTGCACGTTATTTTCGCTCATTTTTTTAATAAAACAAGCATCTGAAATATAAACAAATAGTATAATTCAATAGCATACTTTCAACGGAAAAAGCTTGGCTTTTCAGAGCAAGTGTGGTATAATATAAACATCAAACTGCGGACAGCAACACTGTCCGAATCAAAGAGGTAATTATGAATATTATTAAAAATTTCAGTCCTGAATGTATTTCGCTTTATTCCATCACAAGCGAGCCTCAGCTCCTGCATTATTACGAACCTGATCTCGGCATATTCATCGCAGAAAGTCCGAAGGTGATAAAACGTGCGCTTAATGCAGGCTATGAACCGCTTTCAATGGTAGTTGAAACAAGGCGCATTGAAACAGAACTTGCCGACATTGCCGACAAGCTCGGCGACATTCCCGTTTATACCGCCGAGATAGGTGTTTTATCCGAACTTCTCGGATTCAAGCTTACTGTCGGAGCTTTGTGTGCAATGCGGCGCAAAAAGCTCCCTGACATTTCCGAAGTATGCTCAGGCGCTCACAGGATAGCCGTCCTTGCAAATGTTGAAAATCCGACCAATGTAGGAGCAATTTTCCGCTCTGCCTCTGCACTTTTCATGGATGCAGTCATTCTCACGCCCATGTGTGCAGATCCGCTTTACCGCCGCTCCATTCGTGTAAGCATGGGAAATGTATTCAATGTGCCGTGGACATTTCTCAAATCCGAGGAGCTTGACGAATTGCAGAATATCGGCTTCAAAACAGTTGCAATGGCTCTCACCGACAACTCTGTAAGCATCGACTCCCCTCTGCTTGCCGCCGAGGACAAACTTGCGATCGTACTTGGTAACGAGGGTGACGGTCTGCCGCAGACAACAATAGACAAATGCGATTACACTGTAAAAATACCGATGTCAAACGAAGTTGATTCGTTAAACGTTGCCGCCGCAAGCGCAATTGCATTCTGGGAGCTAAGAAACGCCCCGAACCCAAAATGAATTTAAGGCAGCATCGCACAAAGCACGTCTGATGACTTTGTGCAGTGCTGCCTTAATCTGTTTTCTGCAATTTTTTGTGTAAAATGCCTTTATTCCTGTGTTGAAATCATCGGTTATCACAATTTCAACAATAAACGCAGATCTTTATAGGTTATTTTATCCAAAATGTTGATAATTTTTCATATAATATTATTCACAAAATCTATTGACTTATGATTTTACATATGGTATATTAATAGTATCATATTCAAAATATTGATAAATCCGTATTTTAATGTTTTATATTATTCAATTTCATCCGCTTCACGTTTATTATTATTTATTTTGTTTCAAATATCAGTTGGCAGTATAATGATACGGCACAGACTGATATTTATATAATTAAGAAGTGAAAGACAAGGAGCGTATAATCTGCCTTGTTGAGCTTTACTATTCACACTTTTCAATTCAATTCACTAAGGAGGAAACTAAAAAATGGCTAAACAAAACTACATCAAAAGAGTACTTGCAGGTACATTCGCACTCGTAATGGTTGCAGGATATCTGCCGGGGAAAATTAATAAGGACGGATCTATCTGTATCACGGCAAGTGCGGAAACCCAATCAGGCGTAATTGATGATATCAATTGGGTATTTACTGACGATGGTACACTTACTTTATCACCAACAGAGGAAACGGCAGAAATTCCCAGGAATTTTTGTAGTGATTACTTGGATAGAAAGTTTAGTGGAAAAGTAACGAAAGTTGTATTCAAGGACGGCATAAAAGCAATAGGTGGTTTTTCTTTTGATATGTTATCCTATTTAACAGAAGCAGATTTTTCTGAATGTACAACTTTGGAATCTATTGATGATGGTGCTTTTGATGGAACAAACATATCAACTTTTGATTTTTCCGCTTGTACAAGCCTGAAAACTTTAAATTATGGTTCATTAGCTTCAAGTAATCTTTCTGAAGTTCGTTTAGGCATCTCAAATCCGGAGGACATTGTTATTAATGAATCAGCATTTAACCCTGAAAATATCGGTATAAATGATGTTAAAATCGTTGTTCCAATTGGCAGTGCTAACACTTGGGTCAATTATTACAAAAATCAAGGAAAGGAACCCGATGGCAATAAATTCAGCAATCTCTTTGGTACAAAATCTGTAACATTTAAAAGTGACCCATTAACAGGCACATATGAAGGTGTCAAATGGGAATTAACTGACGACGGTACACTTACTTTATCAGGTAATAGTATTGGTTATGAATTCTGCAAAGGTCTTCCTTTTGATGATGCAACAAAAAATAGTATTAAAAAAGTTGTATATACAAATAGCGTAGAAATTATTAATTATGATTCACTTTATGGTATAATGGGCGTCGAAGAATTTGATTTTTCTAATTGTACAAATTTAGAAAGACTTGAAAAGCATTCTATTTGTTCCCAGAAAAAACTCACCAGTATTGATCTTTCTGCTTGTAAAAAACTGAAATATATAGGTTCTAGTTTTATTTCCAACTCTAAAGTATCTAAAATTTCTCTTGGTATCTCAGACCCAAGTAAGATTACAATTGCTGATGATGCATTAAGCACACTCCTTGCTGATGTTGATAATGTTACTATCTCTGTCCCGGTTGGCAGTGCTGACGATTGGGTTAAATATTACACAGAAAAAGGAAATACACCCGAAGGCAATACATTCAGCGGTCTCTTTGGTGCAAATTCTGTAACATTTACCGAACCCGAGTATGAAATCAATGGCAATGTGCTTACTATTTCAGGCACTGTTGACATGGTTGATGAAAGATTTGTTAGGAATATCCCAGGTATAGAAAATGTAACGAAAGTTGTATTCAAGGACGGAATAACAGAAATATTTTTGTTTGCTTTTGAAGGTATGTCCAATATAACAGAAGCAGATTTCTCTGAATGTACAACTTTGAGAGGTATTAGTGATTATGCTTTTGCGGGAACAAAAATATCAACTTTTGATTTATCTGCTTGTAGTAAATTGGAATATATTCATCATAGTCCATTTTATTCAGATTATTTATCAGAAATTCGTTTAGGTATCTCAGACCCAAGCAAGATTTATTTTGATCGTGTTCCATTTGGAGGGAACGACATTACCATCGTTGTTCCTTATGGCAGTGCTGACACTTGGGTTAATTATTACAAATCAAGTGCAGATTTACTCGTAGACAATACATTAATCGGTCTCTTTGACGCAAAATCTGTAACATTCAAGGATGCTGCTGCTGATGTAAATACATTAACCCCGGACAGCCTTATCAACCTCAGTATTATTTCTCCTGAAGCTGAATTAAAGATAGTACTTGACGGAAATGAAGTCGGAACTATTGATGCAAGCACAGCATATACTGCAAATAATTTAGTATTCAGGAAAATCGAAAACGGCAAGGTTTATCTCCAGACACCTGTAGATATCAACAATCTCAAGGCAGGAGATGTCATTGAAGCTGATACTGCACTTTTCAAGAACGGCGACGATTTTACGGTTAATTTCGACGATTCAGACAAAGATGCCGCAAATATCTTTATCGTACCGCAGAAGGCAACCTATGTAAAGACATCAGATGGCAAGATTTACCTTGAAAGCGTATATAATTCGGTGCTTGCCCTCATCAATCTCGGCGAATATGCAGTTACTGATAACAATGGAAACATATTGACTCCGAATGACGGCAAGTACACTCTCACCAACAAGAAGTCTTACTATATCTATACAGATAAGAGCATCGCCGACAGCGTGACAACAGAAGAGCTTGGTATTTCTTTACAATCAAATAAGACATACAATAACAAGACATATAAGTACCGCTATACAATTAACGTTCCGTTTGAACCATCTGAAAGCTATATCCTGTCACATAACAATAACTGGAGAGGTGTGGTAAAGGCAAGCGAAAAAGGCAAACTGTATATCGGTGAAGACAACGATTTCAGCATTCTCGGCGCATATATCAAGGGCAATGATACATACTACTACGGCGATGTCGTTCCTGATGATGCTATCACTATCACTGACGGCTTGGAAATGGACGAAGACAAAAAGGCAGGCATTATCTCCGTAACAGACGTATACTTTGCAGAAGAAGAAGGCGCAATTGTTGACACGCCTGAGGTCGGAAAAAATTATTTCCTCGCCGCAGACGTTACAGTTGATAATTCTGCTGTACTTGAAGATCCTAATATTGATGCACAGGTATTCTATATTGAACAGCCGATAAGCTATGAAAAGCGTCCGCTCACTATGTGTGATATATACCTGAAGAATGGCGAAGAACTGATTCCACTGGAAGTCAAGGACGGCGCAGTTACGATTCCGGAAAAAACATTCACATATAACGCTAACGAACAGAAGCCTGTAATCGTTATCAAGAACAATGTTTACGGAACAGAGACAGTTCTGACTGCTGATGAATATACAGATACTCTTGAAGCCAAGACAGATGTAGGAACTTATTCTGCTGAATTCACAACAAAAGATGACTGCAAATTCTATACAGGTTCACTTACTGTAAACTGGAGCATCGAAAAGGGCAATGCAGATATCAAAGTTGCTCCTGTTGAAAATATCGTTTACGACGGAAGCGAGATCGATATAACAGACTTCATCTTTACAGGAAATGACGCTGCACTTGTAAATGATACAGAAACTTATCCTGAAACAGAAGTAACTATTTCAAGTAATTCATCCAAAAAACTTATCAATGAACTTACCAATGCAGGTAAGCATAATGCAACCATCATTCTCAAATTCAAAAACTATAATGAGCTGGAACTCCCTGTTGAATTTGAAATCAAGAAGCGTGAACTCAAGATCACACCTAAGGAAGATCAGAAGATCGTTTACGGCACATTAGAAAAGCCGATTCTCACCTTTGATCTTGAAACTGCTGCTGATGAAGATGAAAACAACGAATGGGATACCAAGACAGGCGTTATTCCTTCAGATATCGAGAAAATCGACTTCTCTCCTGCCCTTGCTCTCAGAGACTTTGATTATAATCACTTCGTGAATGATGCAGGTACATATAAATATGGTATCACCACTGAGGAATTTGACAACTATACGGCAGTTCTTGACGGTGACGCTGTATTTACAATTGAGCCAAAGGAACTGAGTGCGGATATGTTCATAGTAGATGATGAAGACTATACATATGACGCTACCAAGAAAAAGGCTCCTGACTTTACTCTTGATGACGGAACTTTCCTTGACACACCGCATACACCTAAGCTTACTTCCAATGATTTCATTCAGGGCGGCACAGACCACGCTGTTCTCCCCGGAACATACACAGTTGAATTCTTCGGACAGGGCAATTACAAGGGCTTAGTAACATATGACTGGCAGATCAAGCCGATTCTGACATATTCTATCTATGCTTCACTTCCTGAAAGCAAAGTTTATGACGGCAAGGCTGATGAACCTGAAGTATTCATCTATAAAACAGCCGATACATCAAAGACTCCTTTCGATGGCATCAAGGATCTGAAATACACTTATACATACTACTCGGTTGATGAAGAAGGTCATATGACCAAACTTGACGGCGCTCCGAAGGATGCAGGTCAGTATCGCCTTGCAGTAAGCGCAGCCGCAAAGGTTTATTCGTTCAATACTGTATACGTGGATTATGAGATCACACAGAAGGAGATCGCTATTACTCCTAATGCACCTGAAAACAAGATATTCGGTGCTGCTGATCCTGACTGGGCAGATTACAGCTATGATGAAGATGAATTCATCGAAGGCGAAACACCGGAAATTACAGGTGAATATGGTCTTGCTGACTATGAAGCAAACGTTGGTGAATATGACTTTACCCTTGGTACGATTGAAATTGATGACAGCAACTATTATCTGTCTATCGATGGTACATTTACAGTTTTGCCGCAGGAACTTACTGATGAAAATATCATAGTAATAAGTGACTGCAGATTTAAGGATGACGGCTGGTCATACCCGGGAGACTGCATCAAGGTTATCGGCATTGTAAACGGTGAGGAAGTTGAACTTGAACGTCCTGTTTACGATGAGGCTACCGGAGAATATAACGGTACTGATTTCTTATTCGTTTCTGCAACCAAGACCAAGAGAGACGGTAATTTCTCGGTTCAGGTAGAAGGTATCGGCAATTATACAGGTTTCGCAGAGGCTATAGTAGTTGTTGATAATGCAAGCTTCAATGTAACAGTCAAGAACGGAACATTTGCTGATAAGTCAACTTCTGCATCCTTCAAGGCAGGCGAAATAGCCGCAGTAACAGCCGATGCGCCGGAGGCAGGCTATAAGTTCGGTTACTGGAGGAGAAACGGACAGACTATCTCATATAATAATAAGTATACTTTCTATGTTCCGACAGATGATGTTGAACTTGAAGCAGTATATGTAGAGGATACAGATGATATCGAAAGATACGGAAATGCAGCAATAGAAAGCGTAGACATCGACAAGGAAAACCAGAAGATGAAATTCGTTTCACTGCTGAACGTTCCGGAAGACTGCAAGATACTGAAAGCCGGTGTTGTTGCAACAGCAGACGAAGCCAAGGCAAAGGATCTGACAATTGATAATTCAGACTACACAACATTGTACAAGACAAACATCACAGCCCACAACTACAGATATACTCTTACAATTCAGAACGACCAGGCACTGAAGACATGGTATGTCAAGGGATATCTTGAATATGAGGATGCAAACGGCAACGTAAAGACCGTTTACAGCGACCTTACAAAGGCAGATCTTGAAGGATATGAAACTATCCACGAAGATAAGATCGTTGGTACAGCTGTTATGGAATCAATTGAAGATGACAGCGTAAACAAGGTATTCAAGTTTGTCACAATGACAAGTGTTCCGGCAGACTGCACGATCTTAAAGTCAGGCGTTGTGGCTACATCAAATTACGATGATTCAAAAAATCTTACAATCGACAATTCTGAATACAAGACACTCTACAACACAAATATCACTGCTCACAACTTCAGATATACACTCAGCATCAAAAATGCAATGTATGAAAAATCATGGTATGTAAGACCTTATCTCGTATACAAGGATTCTTCCGGCAAGGAGTTTACTGTATATGGTGATGTTGCATCTAATGTAACTGTAAAATAAGCATATATCTGCTGACCTATCGGCAACACGGGGAAATGCTAAGCGTATATGGAGGTGAACACACAATGACACAGTACGAAGAGGCAAAGCTTGAGATTGTTA
This sequence comes from Ruminococcus sp., assembly GCA_024403995.1. Lineage (GTDB taxonomy): Bacteria > Bacillota > Clostridia > Oscillospirales > Ruminococcaceae > Ruminococcus. Next base: position 13,993 of record JAKSQT010000019.1, on the reverse strand, counting down.
CTTTTGATGCAGGAGATGTTATCGCAACTTCTAATCCTGATATTGGAGAAGGCGGCGGAACAATCGGCTAATATCTCAAAGGCGTTATAAAACGTCAATCAGAAATAAAGGATAACCACAAAATGGTTATCCTTTATTTTTTGTCATATCTTTATTTGATTATACATTTTGTACACTGTGTTATTGCCTAAACAATATGTAATAACACAGATACCAACTCTTACTGATGCACAGCAAATCCATTGTTAAAATCGCTATATTGCGTTTGCTTACGTTGTTTAATATGACAAAATTGATAATATTTCTTGACTGTCACTGTGTAAAATGATATAATATAATATGAAAAAGACTAAATCGAATATAACTCTTTGTAATATTACTATATCAATCCTTTTTTTAAAGGAGGCAGAAATTTATGAGAATACACCATAATAATATATCAATTTTCAAAAGAATAGCCGCAGTATGTACAGCTTGCTGTCTTTTTGCTGAAGCTATGGGCACAGTTCATGAGATCAACAATACAGCATTCGCCGAGGACACCCAGAATACTTTTATGATCGATCAGAAACGTACTCTCGCTTATGCCGGCGGCAGAAGCTACACTATGACGCTTGATGCAGCTTCGTATTTTTCAAACGGTTATTCGCCGGCAAGTACACAGCAGTCTGAGGATAATTATTACACTGCACCATATGACGGAAAATATCTTGTTCAGTTATGGGGCGGCGACGGCGGTGACGGAAACAGCTTTGAATATGTTTCAGGCAAGGGCGGCGCAGGCGGCTATGTATGGAGCATCGTGACACTTGAAAAAGGTGACGTTCTGCTGTATAACATCGGCACAAAAGGTACTTCGACAGTTCGTGAGGATACGGGCGGCGGTGTAAATGGTAACGGCGGCGCTCATGGTGATGACGGTTCTTTGCATATCGGCGGCGGCGGCGGTTTTTCCGCAGTCTATTATTACCCCAAGGGAACTTTTGACGGCTCAATCAGACCAAGCGAAGCTGACCGTATGAGCAGATATATCATGATCGCAGGCGGCGGCGGAGGCGGCGGCGGATTTGAACTTGATTCGCTGTTTTTCCGTACAAACCTCCCTGACGGCGGCAGCGGCGGTCATATGGGCACTTCTGCATCAGGAGTTATCAGTGATTCTGCCGTTCCGGGCACATATTTTGCAGGCTCTGACGGAAAATCAAGCGGCACTTCTCAGGCTTATGTCGGAAAAGGCGGCACATATAAACCGGGTGCGGCTGTAACTTCTGATTCGACTTATATTTTATTTGTCGGCAACGTCAGAAGCAATAGTGAATCAGGAAACGACTGGTTCCGCATATCTCTCCCGGATGTTGACGGCGGTTCGGGCGGCGCAGGCAACCTTAACGGCGGCGCAGGCGGTGCAGGCTACTGCGGCGGCTCAGGCGGCACAATGAAAGCACTGCTCAATAACGACAATACAGGCGGAGGCGGCGGCGGTTCGTCATTCCTCGCAAGCGCTGAATATATGACAAATGATCTCTCCAAATTGTCGGAATCCGAACAAGTAATGTATAATAATAGTCTCTCTGAGAAATCAAATTCATCTCAGGGCGGATACTGTAATATTGCATATCTCAGCAGTGAACAGCCGAATTTGTCAGTATACGAAAGTGTCAATTTCAGTATACCTGTTTCGGATTATTTCAACGTGTCTGCTGAAACTAACGGAAACGGCACATGGAATGCAGCAGATAATACCATAACAGGCGTGGATATCTCCCCTGACAAACACGGCAGAGAGAATAATCACGCAGATATCACACTGACTTTTACTGCAAAAGATACATTTCCGGGCGGCAACAATGTTCCGCTTCTTGACGGACAAATCGGTATGTCTGCAACAGGCGTTACTCTGCCTGCATTTGATGCTGACAAAGATCTGGATAAGGTAAATGTGCCGCTTGCGTATACTCTTGACACATTTTCATTCTGGCATGACAAATATACTGATGCGGATGCTCCTGTTACCGAAACTGAGCTTTACAGCATGAATTGTACAGCTGATTCGACGGATGCATATGGAAATGTTATATCTGCTGTCACCATGGATCCTGCATTGACAGCACCATACAACAAACCGCAGGCGACTCAGACATTTGATATTTCGTATACGGTTACGCCAAATGAGGACAAAACTGCAAAAGTCGGTCCCGTTCAGCATGAAAGAACGTATTCGGGCACTGCTGTTGTAAATATCAAGGAGGAAGACACAACTTTTGTCCCCAATTCAGATAATCTGGATACTCCTACGGGAAACCTGAACGATGATAATTCTGATATTAAGATAAAAACTTCACGTTCACTTGATTATACTGGCAGCAGTTATCAGACGGTTATTACGGTCAGTGCTTCTTCAAAGAAAGTGCCGTATGGTACATATGAAACAATATATTCATTAGGTACTCCTTCATTATATACTTCTTCTACTAATAATATTGATTTGACCAAAGGTTGGTATCTTGTTGAAGCTTGGGGCTGTAATGGCGGAGACGGAGGAGATGCATATGTAGGAAGCCATACTAGTTCTGGCGGAGCTGGCGGTACAGGAGGATATAAATCAGGATATTTACTGATAGACGATACTATAACATTTGATATTAACATATCTCAAGTTCCTGAACAGCCAAGTAGTAAGAAGAATGGCAGCGGAACAAACGGAGAAGGCGGAAATGCAACTATTATATCAAGTAATTTAACGACGTATCTTTGTGCTGGCGGCGGCGGCGGCGGTGCAGGAGGTTATGCTTATTCTTTGTTAGGTTGGGGATTGATACCTGCTATGAACGACAACGTAGCAAGCGGTGAAAACGTTAACAATGCACTCACAAGCAATAATTCTAACGAATGGAATGGTAACAAAAGTAACACAGCTACAACAGAAAATAGCAGCACAGGCGGTACGGCAGGTAAAAATTACATCAATAATAATTTCTTCTCAGAAGCGCCTGCAAGCGGATTGACACATGACAGTACAACTAACCCCAACAGCGGCAACGGTGCTGTCCGCATTACTCCAATTACCGAAACACCAACTTTTGACATAAGTGACAAAGACGAAAAAAAAGAAGCCGCAAAATCAATCCTCAAAAACATCTCTTTTGACCTCAGCGGCGAATGGTCGCCATATTTCAACGGCAGCACTATAAGCCAAAGCAACATAAAATTTGACACATCAGAAATCCACACAACAGAAGATACAGATAAGCATACTTTTACAGCGAATGCAAGCCTTGAAATAACAATATCAGCAAATCCTGTTGACGGTTTCCTCGGCGGCAATGACGTTCCGCTGTTCAAGGATGATGCTCTTGATCTGAAATACACCTATGACAGCAGACCATCTGCAAAAAATATTCCGCTGAAAAACAGCGATTCACTTAATTATGTCAATGTTGCTGTTGCTGAACCTGTATTTACTGCAAAGGATGCTGAAAAATTCTATGGTGAAGATTTCTCAGTTCATGATGACCTTATAGAATCGGATTTTTCTGTTGATACCGAAAGCATTCTTGACGATTTTGTTGAATATGAGTTAACTGCGTCACCAAGCGGCAGTAATGACCCGAATATCGGAACTGCCAAGGCTTCACAGAAGTACACGCTCACAGCGGTGCTGACTCCTGAAACAGCCGTAAAAGCGACAGTTATCTCCCCTGTTTCGGCAGTTCAGTATTCACAGGAAGCCGAACTTACCGTGAATTACAAGGTAGAAACGGAACTAAAGAATATCACCTGTGATGCAGACGAAAAGCTTCCGATGTATGAAGACCTGAGCACCACTCTTAAAGCAGAATCAGGCTATGAACTTCCGTCAGCAATCACCGTGAAATGCGGAGATACCGTGCTTTCACCTCTGAACGGCTACAGATATTCAAAAAACACAGGAGAATTATTCATTCCAAAGGAAAAAATCAACAATAATATCAAAATTACCGCAGAAGCTGTGATTCCAACATATGAGCTTGTATTCAGGTATTATACCGATGCCGACAATTCGATGCTCATGGAAAAAAGATTTGCTTATCCCGCAGGTACGGTATTTGATGCAAATTCTACATGGCGCAGCGAATTCTATGATGCTTTTAAAGCTGAGGAGATCACGGGCATGGCTTTCAAGTGGAACTGGGGCGAAACAGGCGAAGAACATATTACAGAAATGCCTGCACAGAACTGGTTCGTAACCGGAAAATACAGCTTTAATCAGTATGACCTGACTATTCATTATCAGGATGCGGACGGAAATACCCTTGCAGAGGACTATAAGCAGACATTACTCTACGGTGACGAATACAATGCAGCGTCCCCTGCCGTAGCAAACCATATTCCGCAGACTGCTGTTGTAAGCGGTACTATTGAGGATAATACTGAAATTACCGTTATATATGAGAAAATAGTCGGCAAACTCGTTGTTGTTTATGTAGACGAGGACGGCAAGACCGTGTGTGATAACCATGAGGAAACCATTGATGCAGGCAGCACATATAATGCGGTATCTCCGACAATTACAGGCTATACTCCCGACATTAACGCTGTTTCAGGCACTATGCCTTCCAATGGCGGTGTATATCAGGTAGTCACCTATTCTCCAAATGATTATACGCTTGCTTTTAATGCAAACGGCGGCTCACTTTCAACGGCTGACAGTTCGGATAGAACTGTATATTACGGCAAGGAAATAGGCTGGTGCGGAAAAGAAGACGGCAAATACACATTCAAGGCTCTGCCTGTACCTATAAAGCAAGGTTCTACCTTTAAGGGCTGGAAGCTGAATGGTGAATTTGTCATGGAAGATACTGTATTCACACTGACCGATAATGCAGCACTGACCGCAGAATGGGAAGTTGATGCTGTAACACTCAGGGTTTATTACTTCTTTGAGGACGGCACAGAAGCGGCTGAGGCTGTTTCATATACCGAAACTCCAGGCGGCGTTACTTTGACAAGCGGCGTTGAATTTCCGCTATACAACGTTGCAGAAAATGTAAGAACAAATATTGCAAACGGTGAACATTATACAACACAGTGCGATAATACGGTAACTATGGGCTTTATTGACAAAGCTGTAAATGTAATTTTCGTCGGTAAGAATTATACGCTGACAGTTATGTACAAGGACGAAGACGGTGAGATCTCAGGCGTAACAGATAGCTACACTGTGAAATACGGCACAGAATATCAACACGACGCAAGAACACCTGAAGCAGTTAATGCAACAAAATATGATAATCATTATGCTTCACCAAGTGTCATTGAGGGCACTATGGACGGCGATACTACGGTTTATGTAAGCTTTATCCGCCGTGGTACTGTAATTAACGTTACTGTTGACTGGTCGTCACTGGTATTTGAGGCGCAGGAAGTCACATGGGATCCCGAACAGCATTTCTATTACGCTGACAGCTATCTGACTGAGGATACCAACATGGAATATGGCACTATTACCGTTACAAACGGCTCTACCAACAGCACTTCGATACGTGCTTCACTGTCATATAGTCCTGAATTCAGCTATGAAAATATTCAGGCAAAATATACTGACAGAGATAATAATACTATCAGTTCAGTGGTAGTCCCTGCCGATGAAAGCGCCGAAATACGTTTTGCTCCACAGAACAGAATTTCATTTATTGAACCCGGCGAATATAATGTCGGAACGTGTGTAGTAAGTCTTTCCGCAGGCGGATAATTACGATTTGAGAAAAAGCAAGATAAGTATACACTTTGTATATTTATCTTGCTTTTAAATTATCCAAATCTACAAAAACAATTAAAAAAAACTGTGTAATTTGTGTATTGCAAAATACTAAAAGTTATGATATAATAAAATCACAAAATATATTATTGTTTATAAAACAGCGTAAGGAAGATGAATTTTGAAAGAATTTCAATTCGTTTTAAAAAATGATTATGATGAAAAGCTGAACATTGACAGCAAAACATTTTTCTCATATTCTACTAAGAAATTCAACAAATTGTATAGGTCAGCAAACGAATATGAACTCCTTGGTGCAGCAAAAGCAGACGGAAACAACGAAATAGGAATACTTGTTATGAGCGCAGGATGCAGCCTTAAAGTTTTTAAGCCGGATGACGTGAACAAACTTCTTTTCCGTAAAGTCGGCTATGCTGCTGTCGGCGAAAATCAGTACATTCTGATATTTAAAAGCCGAATACCATTCCTCATCATATTTCTTCTGCTTATAGCCGCTGTTATTCCTGTATGGCTCGGAATCAGAAGTCTTATTAACAATAGTAGTGAACCGGTCGGACAGACTGTGACATCAGAAACCGAAATAATTTCTGTCGCTCCTGATTTTCCACTGCCGGAAAAAGACGAAAATTTAGAGGAGGTAGCAAGCAATGTAGACTCTAAAAGCTCAAAATCAAACAATGATACAGATGTTGTCGGCTCTGCTTCAATGTCATATACCCTTGCAGCAGATGTTTCACTTTCCAGCGGAAGTATCACAATGATGTTTGAAAATCCTTCGGAATCAAATCAGGCAGTAACTCTTGAACTGCTGATACAATCAGACGGAAATGTTTTCAGCATTGCAAAATCAGGTCTTCTGCCTTCCGGTACACGTTTGCAGAAAATGAACCTGAAGCTTGATAATATCGTTATTTCCGAGGGCATTTACACAGGTCTTTACCGTGTAAGCTACTATAATCCGTCAACAGGTGAAAAAGCCATTGTTGAATCCGAACTCACAAATGTTAAGATCACTGTCACAAATTAAGCCGAATTTCTTTCATTAACCGAAAGATTTGATATTTATAACGAAAGGATGACTGTTATGATGAAAAAAACTAATTTATTTAAAACTTTAACCGCTATTACAACCGCCGCTCTTATGTTTGCTATCCCTGTTTCCTCGGCTTTTGCTGATGGTCGTGCAGCTGGAACAGATACGTACAGAAGCGATGAAGATCCAGCAACCTTTGATATAACCAATGGTGCAACATCTACTGGTGATGTATATATTAAGATCAACAACAACTCATACCCGGATGCTTATAATAAAGCCGGAGCAGTTTATAAAGTTGATGTAACATGGACTGATCTTACATTTACATATAACGGCGGTACTTGGGATCCTGACAATCATACCTATACATCCGACGGAGGTTGGGCAAATGATAAGAATACAGGTTCGATCACTGTTAAAAACCACTCAAACTGGGCTGTCAAGTCAAGTGCAGCATTTGGTACTTCAAATACAGTAGAACTTAACGGCTTTACTGCAACATTAGATAATTATGATGAAACATCTATAAATGCCTGCCCTATCGGCGCTGCAGACGATGACGTTCCATCTAATACAATAGATGTTACCGTAACAGCCGGCGACGTAACTACAACTGAGGATTTCACACTTGGCAAAATTACTGTAAAAATTACACCTGATGGTAATGGTACATCTAATGCTCCAATCAGCAACGGAACCACATAAGTTAGCATTTAAACGCATAACCCCTTGAATATTATTACGGCGGTGTTGTTTCTGACACCGCCGTATTATACTGATATTGCTCCGCCAATTAAGTCTTGAATATTTTATGCGAAGTAATGAAGGAGAAAGTCAAGGAAGAAAGCCGCAGGAATACTAACGTATTTCAAGGTTTTCTGACGCAGAATTTCTTCTTCAGGACAAGCAGAAAAATTCAAGATTTAGTTGGTGGAGCAATAATACACTTTAACAATCGGAGAAATATAATGAGCAAACGTGAAAAAAATATTCTTGCTGTAATGACGGCAATTTTCGGCATAATGGTCATCATGCTCGGCATATTGACTGCAAAACAGCACAACAAACCAAAGTCACATGAAAAATCGGTCGTTATCGCCCCGTTTTCCGCACCTGAATTTGATGATGATGCCGTCAGCGGCGAACCGCAGAATGTCAATGATGAGACATTTCAGGTTCTGAATATGGCTGACTTTTCTTTCAAGCTCTGCGGAGAACCCGAGGCAACAGATGACGGTGCTTCCCTGTGGCTGACAAATCTCGCAGTCAATCCTGCATGGATGAGAGCGGAAATACATGACGAAAACGGAAATCTGCTCGGTACAAGCGGCGTTATAAAAACGGACTCCTATATACAGACCGTCCACACCGATTCGCCGCTTTCGGCTGGTCAGAAAATCGCCGTAAAAGTGTTTTTCTATGAACCCGAAACATACTATAGCATGGGAACTTTCACACTCAACCTCGTTTGTAAAGAATAAACATCAAAAGCAGATATCGATGAAGGCAGCACCGCATTATCTTCATGCAGTGCTGCCTTAATTGTGCAATTTCAACCGTTGTTATTGACATATACGCAGTAAAGTGATATAATATACATCAAGAGAGGAAGATTTCAGAACGAAAGGAGTCTCTACATGGGTATAAGGAAATTTTTTGCTGCAGGCTGCTGTGTTCTTATATCACTGACATCCTGCGGAAAAACTGTTGAACGTGTTCCACGAAAACCTGTTTCTGTAATAACAACATCAACGACAACGCTCTCAGCAACTACTTCCGCTGTCTCGACCCAGACAACTGCCACTGCGTACATTGCATCAGACACGGTCGTTCAGTCAACCGCTGCCGTCACTGCCGCACCTGTACAAACGGCTGCAATAGCCGCAGCAGCAACTTCTGCCGCTGTACAGACAACATCTGCTCCGCCACGTACCACTGCCTCCACGGCTGCAACAACAACACAGACTACTACAACAGAAATCGCTGCAAGCCTGACAAAAGAGAAGCTTCCCCAGTGCAAATCTGCTGCATTCTATTGCAGAAATGATGATTCATACCTGTATTCCGACAGCATAAATATGTGCATTGCCCCCGCAGGTCTTGTCAAACTTGCAACTGCGGCAACAGCATTGAAATACACTGAACTTTCGGACAGTTTTACCGTAGGTTCTGAAATGAAATTTGTCGATTCAGATGCAATACGTGCCGATCTTGCTCAGGGAAACATTCTGACGATGAATGACCTTATCGCAGGAATGCTCATAGCTTCCGGAAATGATGCGGCATACACGATAGCTGTCTCAACTGCAAGAGCTTATGAACCTGATGCCGATCTGTCAGATTCCGAAGCTGTAGACTGTTTCGTTGATCTTATGAATAAATTTGCATACAACATCGGAATGTACAACACAAACTTCACAAATCCCGACGGCTGGGACGATGCGAATCAGTACACCACAGTTTCTGACCTCATGCGCCTTGCCGACTATGTACTGAACGACCCGCAGCTCAGCGATATCGTAAGTACACATTATAAATATGTTACTTTCCAGACAGGTCAGTACACTGATTGGATAAACACAAACCAACTTTTAAACGCTCAAAGTGCCCGCTATATTCCCGAATGCATCGGTATCAAGACAGGTACGACCGATGACGGCGGAAGCTGTCTGCTCTCGGCATTCAGCAAGAACGGAAAGACCTATATTTCAGCAGTCACAGGCTGCCTGTCTGATGACGACTGCTATGACATTACACTGAAAATGTTTAACTCACTGACATGATAATCAAATAACGAAAAAGCTGCGGAGCAGAAAAATGCCGATAATCATATAGAAATTGGTACTATTTATCGGGGAAAACCTTTCTGAGGAAAGGTTTTCCCTCAATAATAAGTATAATACTTCTACATGGTATCAACGTTATTGCTTCGCAGCTTTTTCATATATAAGCATACGTTTCATAATGCAAAGGTCAGATACATCAAGCACATTATCCTCGCACAGATCACCGGCTTTCCAGTTTTTTACGGTAACTTCCGTTGATGCAAGAAGCCATTTCTGCATAGTTACTGCATCGGCAATATTGAATTCGCCGTCAGCATTCACATCACCATCCGGAACATCCGCAGAAAGCATGAATCGGTTTGAAGATAAAGTATTCTTGTTATCAAACTTTACAGTCGGATCTTTTCCCTCTGCGAGTGAATTATCAGCATCATACATAGCAAGGCAGATTATTGATTTTTCATCCAAATTACCGTCATATTCAAACAGAAATGCCTTTTCTTCATCATCACGGAAAGTGCCTTTTTCAATTCTGACGGGCTTGCCGAATGATCTCAGCTTGTTTCCGTCTTTATCGGTTATTTCTGCACACAGATCAATATTGAAGAATGCAGGCGCAAGACCTGTATTTTTTATTGTGACCAAAAGCTTTTTGCCGTTTCTCTTTGCCGATGTCACGGTAAAATTATAACCAAGACGATGCGACATCTCATCAAGCAGCTCCTTATTTTCACGATATATCTGATATCCGAATGTACTGTCCATATCTATAGATAACATAGTCAGATGCGGAATCTCAATAGTCTCACGGAAACGTGTCTCTGTCCACGGCAGATAATTTTCTGAGTTATCAGGGGCTATATTTTTCATGTAATTATACTCGTTATGATAATCCCCCATAACCGGATAATTTGCTCTGTAAACAGGACGGAGATCCCATTCCTCATTCGGTGTCATTATCAGACCGTCGTTTCGCTTGGTAATGCCGATAGAAAGTGCATAATCATAGATCTCTCCCTTTACATCTGACAATGCACAAAGGGTTGTAGTATCAAATACTGCTGCAAAATGATCGAGCATATCCTTCTGAAGCTCTATTGACGGCATTTCGTTGCCTATAAACTGAGAAGTATGCCACTCTCCGAAATTGCCGAATGCACGTATCTCAACAAATTCCACACGGGGATCGCCGTCATATCTCTCAGCCATTGCCGTGATAAAATCCTTGTACGCCTGAATATAGACAGGGTCAGACCAGTCAGGTATCTTTATCTTAACGGAAGGATCGCCGTACTTATATGTTGCAACGTCCATTTTTGCACCCTTATCAAAAACCCACTGAGGCACAAAATTATGTGTTGCTCCATAATTGTCATCCGAACCCGCACCAGTAGAATACGGCAGGACTCTTATTCCGTATGTCATGCCGTGTTTTTCACAGGCTTCAAGCATTTCGTCAATGTCATCCCATTTATATACGCCCTCTGACGGATTCAGATCCTTCCAGAAAAGCACGTCATAACAAACCTTTACCACATCCCATGCGTGATTGTTATATTCGCCGCCAATACCATAGCGATATGATGGCTCAAACTGAGCGGGATCGGTTATCTCCATGACAAATCCCTTATGAGGATTGGCGATCGGGCCTTCTGAAACTTCGGTTTTGTATACAACTGTCTGAGCATTATCAAATCCTTCAGATAAACCGGTATCGGTATCATCAGGCGGAAGCGGTGACGGAAACAGTTGTTCAGCCGCCATTTCTGCCAGTATATCAGCACCTTTTTTGTTTGGATGAATCTCATTCACACTTCCGTCCTCATACGACTGATAGTAATCAGGTACGCAGTAATATGTTTTCTCCAGACAAAATTCCAGCCAAGGCTGAAACAGATCAATTATGCCGACGTTTTCGGATTCTGCAATTTTCTCAACCTTATCACCATACCATTGATTTGTAATGACAGGATATTTTATATGGTCATAAAGCATACCCTGTTGTTTAACAAGATAAACTGTCATGCCCTTTGCTTTGGCACGTCTGACCATATCAGTCATTGCCGCTTCATATTCTGATGAATCCTTATTATTCTTTTCATTTTCCCTGTAATCGTTGATACCAATGGAAATAAGGAGGATATCCCCTGATTTTCCGTAATATTCCGACACTTCAAAACTGTCATGCGCTGCAAGCTTTGCGGCACTCATACCGTTGATAGCCATATTCCGCACATCATACTTATCGGTATCGATATACTTGCTCAGCGCCTGTCCCCAGCCATGTGCATTAGTGTCAGGAACATTGTAATAATTGCAGACAGTCGAATCGCCATACAGCCATATAGTTGGTTTTGTGACCGTATCTGCGGATATCTGCTCAATTTCAAGCGTACTGAAAGAATGGCTTTCTCCCACACCGTTGGTTGCATATATATTAAGCTGACCGTCTGTTACAGGGATGGTAAATGAATCTGTTGCATTGTTTCCTGTCAGGAAATACAGCTGTGATCTGCCCTCTGCTGAAATAGTGGTTGACTGGTCATTTCCGGTCGTAACCGTGATTTTGTAGACACCTTTCGGCAGGTCAGCATTGAATATGTGATTCGGAACATCTGACTTAAACCGTACTGCATCCGCCAGTGCTCCTGTTCCGTTTGCCTTGACATTTTCCACAGCGTCGGTCTTTGCAAAGCCGTACCCCTTTGAGGAACTGTATCCGTCAGATGCAGATACACCTATGTAACCATTTTCAGTACCAAGTCCGCCGAAATCAAACTTGTATGAGACAAGTTTTTCAGCCGACACGCCTGTTTTTACAGGCATAGAAAACGTTATTGCCGTCAATGAAAGTGCAAGCGCCAGAAATCGTTTCATATGATCATCTCCGTTCATATAATTTCAGAAGTGCCGTTATTGATTATTTTTCGTCGCTCAATACTTTGGGCTTATTCAGATTATACCACATATGATGTTTGAAATCAACATTGTTTGTAAAATTTTAGTCACTTTGTCTTTTGGCATTTTTTATTTGGTAGAGCAATATAAAAAAACAGCACTGCACAAAGCACGGATGTCGGCTTTGTACGGTACTGTTTTAAGGGCACCTCTAAAAACCCGTTTTGAGTAAGAAAAAACAGATAGGTGCAGTAGATGCAAGAAAAGCCCTTGAAGGCGTACTTTCGCACTACGAAAGGGTTTGACGCAACAGATGCTGTACATAGCTGCTTTTTCTCAGAAGGGATTTTCAGAGGTGCCCTTAAACTTTCACCGGTTATATTTGTGTTTACATTTTTCCAAGAGCGTGTTTAGCAGCGATCATGCCGAAAGTGTAGCATTTTCCGAGTGAAAGACCTGTCTGATGGAACGGATAGTCAGCGCCGCCATAGAAGTTTCCGCCGAGATTTCCGACGCAGTAAAGCCCGTCGATCGGTTTTCCGTCGGAGTTCAAAGCCTGAGCGTTTTCATTCACATTAACGCCTGACACCTCTGATGATACACGTATATGCTTTCTTGCTCCCCAGAAAGGTGCTTTTTCGATTTTATGAAGATATTTCGATGGCTTTCCGAAATCTTCATCGCAGCCTTTTTCACAGAGTACATTGTATCTGTCAATTGATTCCTTCATTTTTTCAAACGGAATGTCAAGCATTTCAGCCAGTTCCTCAAGCGTGTCGGCTCTGTGAAGATCTATGAGGTTTTTAAAGACTCCCTTGGGATTCTCAACATATCCCGGAATGAATTTCTCCATGACCTGAGGCGGTACTTTACCATCAACAAAATCATCATCCGACCAAGACATATAGCTGTTGTCATAAATCGTGCAGTACCATCCCTTAGAGCCGTCAGGATGATTTGCATCTACATTGCTGCCCTTGTATGAAGGCTGATCTCTCAGTATATTTCCCATGTAGACAAAACCTGTATACTCATTTGTAAAGCGTTCGCCCTGCATATTAAGGTATAAAAACGGTTCTTCAAACATCAGAGCGGAATCAAAGTCATGCATCATTTTTGTATGTCCTGTGTTTTCCATAACAGCGCCTGCGGATATGGCAAGGATGTGTCCGTCACCTGTTTTATGGAACTGCTTTTTGTCAAAATCTTTTATATCTGGACACCATCTTGCAACCATAGCATCGTTGTTCGTATAGTCTCCGGATGCGAGGATAACCGCTTTGGATGCATTGAATCTTATATATTTTCCATTGCTGTCTTTTCCGATAACGCCTGTTACTCTGCCGTTTTCAGTAATAAGCTGTACCGCAGGAGTGGAGTAGAAAACTTCAAGTTTGTCAGTATGGGAAGAAATATTTTCCACAACATTTTTCATGGCATTTCCGACATTTAAAGGCTTCGGACCTATCCACGGAGCGAAAAAGTAGCAATGATCATCGCCGTAATCATATTCAG
>JAKSQT010000018.1 GCA_024403995.1 Ruminococcus sp. | reverse complement strand
TACAAGTTTATGACGTACAAAGTCGTCAGACGTGCTTTGTGCGGTGTTGCCTTAAGAGCCTGTTCAGCATCTGTCAGCACACATCTTTTCGGCAAATTTTGCCGATGACTGCGTTAAAATCACTTGAAATGCGAAAGCATTCCTGCATTATTTCTCCTTGTCCTCAGCAAAATTATACTCAAAAATCTGAATGCAAACAGATAACGAATAAGCTCTGAATAATAAAATCCGCTTATGCGGAAAAAATATTTTTAAAAGGGGTTAATAATTATGAACAATCAGCCAATCACAAACAATGAGATCACAGCAAACGGTACAAACGCAAAGAAACCAATTCACAGCGGCGCACTTGCACTTTCAATAATATCGCTTATCTTTGCATTGTTACTGCCGCTCGTAACTTATATATGTGCACCGATCTCGCTTGCACAGTCTGGCAGGTACAAGAACGAATTCAGAGTTAAACCATGCGTAGTTATGGACATTATCGCTCTTATAGCTGCTGTAATAAACAGTGTGCTCGGAATCATGCTTTATATGAAATAATCGAGGATTCAAAATATGGAAAACATAAAAAAAACTATCCGCAAACAGTCAAACATCAATTCATTGATACTTATTGCGTTTGAAATACTTATAATACCTACAGCACTCCTGACAGAAATAATTCCGTCCTGGTTTTTCAGCAAGGAATCAGAGCCTTATAATATTTTAGCAAGATTTCTTGGATTTTTTTTACAATACATCATCTGCGGATGCATTCCGCTTTTAGTATTCTACCTCACTAAGCGTGGCAGAACAGTTTCAAAATCCATGCCGCTTTTCAGAAAGCCGAAAAAATCATGGAAATGGATATTCAAATTCATTCTCATATCACTGGGTCTGATATATTCTTCTCAGATGATAGCAAATATCTTCTTCAACCTTATTGAGAATGTTTTGGGAATTGATCTTACTGCTGTTGACTTCACAGTTGACAATACACTTCTTTCCCAGATAACAAATGTTATAGCAATAATGTTCTTTGCTCCGTTTTTTGAGGAACTGATATTCCGTGGAACAATAGCAAGAAATGGAAGTGAACACTGCAAAACAGCCATCATCATTGCAAGCGGAATATTCTTCGGTCTGTGGCACGTCAACTATGCACAGACGATCTTTGCCTCAGTAATGGGTATTTGCGCCGCTTTCCTTTTCTTCAAGACAGAGTCGATAATCCCGTCAATGCTGCTTCATTTATTACTCAACACGATCGGAGCATTCGGAGATGTTCTGGCAGGATATATTGATATTAGTAAATTTGCCGAAGATCCCGAATTCGTTGAAAAAATTATTGAAGAACAGCCTGTACCTTTTGCAATGTATAACATACTTACACTTGTAACACTTGGACTGATGATCACAGGCATTGTATTTTTTGCGATTGAAATATCCAAAAATCCAAAGGAATTTACCTTTGAAAACTCCACTCCCGGACTGTCGGAAGGCAAAAAGCTCGGTATATATATGACCGCTCCGGTTACAATTTTTGCAGTTCTGCTTCTGGTTACGCTTACTGTTCTCAGGGCAGTTGATATGTATCCGCTTAAATATATTATGGAAGCGCTTTTATAAGGACATCACTGCACGATCTTGTGCAATGATATTGCTCCACCAACTAAATCTTGAATTTTTCTGCTTGTACTGAAGAAGAAATTATGCGTCAGAAAGCCTTGTATTTCTCCTTCATTAATTGGCGGAGCAATAATAAAAGAGATACGACAAAACAGTATCTCTCGGACAGTCAAAAAAATAGAATTTGTTGCGTTAACAAAGGCTGTCAGGGGCACCGGATATTATTATCTCCTGTCCGGTTCCTCAAATAAGAACTTGAAACACCTATGAAAACAAGTTCTTAATCCTCCTATATTAAGAGATACGGCTATCCACCGTATCTCTGTTTTTTTATATTGCAGCACCGCACATAATAACGGCGGTACTCGTATAGAAACTTTATGCTTATTCGTGGAAGAACCTTTCCTCAGAAAGGTTTGCCCCGATAAAGAGTAAAAACTTCTATATGAGTACCGCCGTTACTTTTACTTGTTTGAAGCTTCGTATGCGGCACGTACAGCAAGACAAAGCTGATCTGCACATGATGTAGGCTTCATATTGCAGGTATTGCCCTTGAGCTTGGCTTCGATCTCCTCTACGGTCATGCCGTCCACAAGCTTTGAAATAGCCTTGAGATTGCCGTTGCATCCGCCGATGAACTTCACATTTGTGATAACATTTCCTTCAATATGAAGATTGATCTGCTGTGAGCAGACACCCTGTGTTCTGTATGAGTAATCCATATTTATACCTCCTTGTTTTTCTTTTATTTTACTCTATATCCGACGTTTTGTCAAGAATTTTTCTCATGAACTCATCCGTAAAATACGATCCGCTGCGGTTATACCTGAAAATCCCGTAAAGGCAGTTTTTGTCACGGGTTATATAATTCGCCCCCTCACGACAGGTCAGCGTCATATCAAAACCAAGCTCACGGAGTACAGGCATTCCCTCACGGCTTATGCATCCGAACGGATAAGCAAATACTTTCGGCGCTGTGCCTGTATGTGCATATATCTCATTTTGCAGCAATACCAGATCATCTCGCAGAACCTTGCAGTAGTCATCGGTACTTTCACCTGACGCAATTGAGCAGCCTTTACGCCTTCCGGTTGACGAATGCATATCATATGTGTGACTGCCTATCTCAATTCTCCCTGATGCATAAAGTACCGAGATATCCTCCCATGTCAGATAGGAATAAGCATCACAGTGAGGATCAGCCGCTGCATAATCGTCGGTATATCTGCCAACAATAGAAATAACAGCGTTCATGTCATATTTTTCAAGAAGCGGCAGAGCCTGAGATAAATTGTTGTAATGTCCGTCATCAAAAGTTATCATCACCGAGCGTTCAGGCAAAGTGTACTTTCCTTCCGTATGTGCAATGACCTGTTCCGCCGTTACAGACGTATACCCGTTTTTTCTTAACCACGCAAGGTCATTTTCAAGCTGCGTCGGCGTTACGATGTAATCCTGCGGCTTATCTCCGTATACGCTGTGATACATTATCACAGGCAGAAATGCGCCCTTATCGCTTCCTTTTGCAGATGGAATGAACATCATGCATATTATCAGCACCGCCATCACTGCCGCCGCACAGAAAATCCGTTTCAAATATAAGCACTTATACACACTATCACCTCACCTGATATTATGCTGTGACATCAGCAAATATGTGTGCATATCTGACAACCTGTCCGAATATGCTGTAAGCAGAGGTGAGCGCATGAAACATCATAAATGCAGAAAAATCAAAGGATTACTCAAAACCGTCATTGCCATAGCTGTTCCGTCAGCAGCAGCATATATCTCAGGACGTGAAGACATACTCAAAAACATCAGGAATGAGTTCACGTCAGTCGGTACCGTTGAATCCACCGAAGCATCTCCCAATATCAGAGAGCACATTAAAGATATCACATCTCCGGAGGATATGCTCTGCGGCAGTCTTATTCTCTCCGAGGGATACGGCATCAAACCTGAGATAGAACAGGGCGAGCATTTTCTTGAATTGCAGCCGCCGCTTGAAATGGTATCGGATACAGTCGGTGAAGTTCCGTATCCGAATGAATGGAGCGGCGGAGGTCAGATAATCCGCACAACATTTGGTGAATATATTGGTGACAGTTTTTTCAGTCTTGAAAACGGAGGTCAGGTCAACAACAAGACTGATATTCCCAACGAAGTCCTGAAGAATGAATGCTGGTATCTGCCGAATTTCAGCATTGACAGCCTTGATGAGCCTCTCGTCCTGATATATCATACTCACACCTGTGAGAGTTTTGAGCCTTTTGTACGTGATGAATTTGATGTTAATTTCAACTTCCGCACTACTGACGAAACAAAAAATATGGTCATGGTAGGAAATGCGATACAGGCAGAGCTTGAAGCACAGGGAATCGGTGTAATACACTCAACCGAAATTCACGACCATCCGTCATACAGCGGAGCATATGACCGCAGCCGTGCAACAATTATGCCTATCTTAGAGGAATATCCCAGTATACGAGTGGTGCTTGACATTCACAGGGACGCTCTCGGAGATGACTCCTGTGCGTATCAGCCTTTTATCAGGGTAGACGGCAAAGAAGCAGCACAGGTCATGATCATTTCGTGCTGTGATGACGGCACAATGGGAATGCCGAATTATATGGAAAATTTTCACTTTGCCTGTAATCTCCAGCAGAAGCTTGAAACTGATTTCCCCGGCATCACACGTCCGATACTGTTTGATTACCGATGCTATAATCAGGATCTCACGAACGGCAGTCTGCTCATTGAGGTCGGCTCGCACGGCAATACACTTGAACAAAGCCAGTATTCAGGGCAGCTTATCGGCAAATCCCTCGGTGAACTGCTGAAAACGATGTGTAAGGAGTAGCCTATGAAAAAAAGAAAAACCGCCCTGACAGCAGCATTTCTCTATCTGCTGACAATGGGCGGCTTATGGATGTTTGTCAACTCATATACAAATTCATATAACAAACTCAGCGAGGAAAAGATCGTACCCGCATCCCTGACCATTGAGCATAACAGGGCAGCATTGACTGTCCTGAACTGCAAAATAGACACAGACCTGCGGAATCTGTCTCCTGAAAGCAAATTATACTGCGGCGCATACATCATTGCTCCGGATGAACTGCGTTCAGCGGCATATCTCATTTCGCTTTTTCTTGGGGTTTGACTGAATATTGTAATAAAAGCTGTTGAGTTCTCCGCTGTAAACAAGGGAAGCCCCCGGAAAACTGCGGAAATCATCAGGCTTATAAAGACAGAAAGGCTTTTCAAGCTGTATCCCTATTCTCTCCATCGTGTATGCCACAAACTGCGAGCACACAAAACTCTTTTTCCTGTTCCACTCTATATTGAGGTAAACAGCAAGAAGGCCGAGAAGATTATAGGAATAAATATTCCGATTATCCACAAAATGACGGATAACACGCTGATACTCTGCCTTTTGCTCAGGCGTTACCGGAATACTGTATATTTCACAGGGAATATTACCGAATTTGCCCAGTGTTCCCTCACCAACTATCTCTTTGTTGAAGGTCGCCGGAAGCGGCAGAGAGCGGTATGTACGGCAGAAGCTGTACATCTCGGAAAGGGTGATATCCCCTGACAGAGAAACATGATTATACGGTTTCTTTGTGAAGAACTTGAAGAACCTTGCAGGTCTTGTGCCTGTCTGAGCTACGATTAAGTATATAAATTCCTTCAAAATGTTCACTCCCATAAAATTTCTGAAAATATTATATCATAAACACTTGCAAATTTCAAGAGTTTTTGCTATAATTATATTACAGGAAAATTAATATGTCTGTTATAATTTGGTATATTTTCGGATTTTTACCTAAATACAGCCTTTTTCCTGAATTTATGCGCCTGTAGCTCAGCGGATAGAGCAGCAGCCTCCGACGCTGCGTGCGCTGGTTCGATTCCAGTCAGGCGCACTTTTCTTAAAGAAAGTATGGTAAATATGAAAAAAATTGTTACAATTCAGGACATCTCCTGTTTCGGAAAATGTTCCCTTACTGTTGCTCTGCCGATCATTTCTGCTATGGGCATCGAAACTGCCGTCATTCCGACTGCCGTTCTGTCCACACACACAGGCAAAGGCTTCAACAATTACACTTTCCATGACCTTACAGGCGATATCCCTGCAATTGCAGAACACTGGAAAAATATGGACCTTAACTTTCAGGGCATTTATACCGGCTATCTCGGTTCTACGGAACAGGTCGGGATAGTTTCAGATTTTTTTGATGATTTCCGCACAGACACGAACTTTATCGTCGTTGATCCTGTACTTGGTGATTCGGGGCAGCTTTATGCAGGACTTACAAATGAGCTTGTTGACGGTATGCGCCGTCTCTGCTCAAAGGCAGACTATATCATCCCGAATATGACGGAAGTATCTTTTCTGCTTGGTATACCTTATACGGAAAACTACGATGAAGCATATATAAAAGACATTCTTTTGCGGCTTGCCGATCTTGGGTGTAAAACTCCGGTCATTACAGGAGTACATTACGATGACACCAGACAGGGCGCAGCCGCTTACGACTCGGAAAATGACGTTTTCTGCCATTCCTTCAGCCGTAATATCAATTATCATTTTCATGGAACAGGAGATATCTTTTCAAGTGTTTTCACAGGCGCAGCAGCTCTTGGGAAATCACTCCGTCAATCCCTTGATATTGCAGTTAACTTCACCTATGATTGTATTGAAGCAACTATACCTCACCTTGAAGAAATGTGGTACGGAAGCTGCTTTGAACTTTGTCTCAGCAAATTAATCAACTATGTAAAGGAATGATATTATGTGGAATTTAGTAATCAAATTTGGTCTTGTAATACGCTCAGATATTGAAGATAAGGATAATATTGCTCTTACAATGACTGTGAAGGACGCACTTCTCGGCAAGGCAGATTTTTCCGCTGCGGACAGTATGCTTGTGAAGCTCAGTGAAAAACACGGTCTTGACATGAAAAATGCAGACGGCTGTGAACCTATTCCGAATGCATTGACCCAGTTTGCAGTAAAAGCTGTAAATTCTGTACTGACTACGCTGAAAACAGGCACTATTGAGGTAGCATATGATATTGCAGATATTTTACAGGCTTTGCCTGATGTTTCATGTCTTTCAGATAAAAAGGCAGTAAAAGAATTCAACAATACTTACATAAACGCTCTTGCAGAAAAATGGGATAATCTCAATCTTGTTCCAAAGCTTTCTGTTATTGGTCAAAGTGATAAATAAAGTTTACTTTTAACAGGATATTATAGCAGATTTATTGCTGTATTTTGAAATAAATCCGAAAGCTCTTGACATTTCAGCCAGTGAGGTATATAATTATTTCGCTGAAAAATAATCGGAACCGTTTTCCTGAAAGACGGGAATGCACTTTTGGTGCATGAATGGAGCTGTTTATGGACATTACAGATATTTACCTTAGCAGAATTGTTTCTGCCGAAAAGCTTTTCAAGGATATTTCCAAAGCACTTGACAATGCTGATATCAAGGGTATTTCTTCCCTTTCTGAATTTCTCGGCAGTATCACACAGCAAACTAATTTCAGAGTTTTTATCTCAAATGAACAGATGGAACAAACTCCTGCGGACGAGGCGCTTGAATGCATAAAATCCGCTGTTGACGGCAATGAGAATATCAGTGCAGAGTTTCTGACGGATGAATTTGTAAACATTGTTGACGAAAATGACCGTCTGACATCTGAATGTATCCCTCGTTCTGTGGTTCACAGAAACGGCAAACTCCACCCGACTGTACATATCTGGTTCATCAGGCGCAGGGATATGGGCGTTCATGTTCTTCTCCAGAAGCGTTCTCACGAAAAGGATATCTGTCCTGACTGCTATGACGTTTCCACCGCAGGTCATGTCACACAGGGCGACGAATTCAAGAAAACTGCCCTGAAAGAGATACACGAGGAGCTTGGCATTGATGTGCCGTCAAATAAGCTCATTTTCCTCGGCATGAGGCATAGTCATTACGAATTCGGAGAAATACATGACAATGAGCTGGTTGCCGTTTATATCTACAAAGGCGACCACATCCACCATAAAGAGCTTACGCTTCAGGAATCTGAGGTTTCAGAAGTATGCTGGGCTGAAATCGATGAGCTTATTTCGCTCATGAAACATGAACATATTGATAGCTGCTTCGCAATGGAGGAGCTTGACATGATAAAAAAAGCTTGCTTTTAAAGCAACAACGCACAAAGCACGTCTAACGACTTTGTACGGTGTTGCCTTAAAAAAATACAGGGACAGTCATTAACGGCGGGACTTATATAGAAGTTTTTACTCTTTATCGGGGCAAACCTTTCTGAAGAAAGGTTCTCCCTCAATAATAAGCATAAAGTTTCTATATAAGCCCCACCCTTAAATGGCTGTCCCTTGTTCTATATCTATAAAATTTCCGCCGAAATAAGCTGACTCCGCTTTGTCATGGGTCACACATATCACCGTTTTTCCGTTTGTATGCTTCAACACATAGTCCATTGCTTTGCGACGCATAGCTTCGTCAAGGCCCTTGAACGGCTCATCAAGCAGAATACAGTCGGCATCATAGCATATCGCCCTCGCAATTGCCACACGCCTTTTCATACCGCCACTGTATTCCCCGACAAACTTTTTCAGGTCATCTCCAAGACCAAGCTCACTGAGATGACTGATTATCTGCTTTTTCGTCAGTTTTTTTCCACAAACCAGCCTGATATTGCTGACTGCGGAAAATTCTTCGCAAAGTCTGTCCTCCTGAAAAACAAAAGCAATTTTTGTGGGTACACCGATGATCTCACCGCTGTCAGGAGTAATAAGCCCTGCAATAATATTAAGAAGCGTAGTCTTTCCGCAGCCAGATCTGCCCTCAATACAGGTGATCTTTCCTTCAGCAAAAGTACATGAGAAATTGTCCAGAACTGTATTTCCACCGAATTTCAGACTGATATTCTTTAATTCAATATTACTCACAGCTTCTCAACTCCTTTAAATGTAGCTTTAAGCAGAAAACGAAACAGCTTTTCAGAACAAACGCTCAGAATGATTATAATAAGTGTCCAGCAAAGCAGATCTGCATTCTGAAAATAGACCTTTGCATTATATAGCATTTCACCTATCGAGCCGTCAATAAGTCCGATTATTTCAGCCGCAACTCCTGCCTTCCACGTCATGCCTACTGCGATACTTCCTGCGGACAGGATATATGGCTTTACTGAAGGCAGATAAATGTACAGCAAACGTCTGTTCCACGGCACATGATAAAGCTCTGCAAGCTCTTTTTTCTTCCTGTCAGTGCTCTTGATGCCCTGCAAAACATTAGAATAAATAACAGGAAACGCTATAAGAAAAGCAATAAGTATCGTGAGCTGACTGAAATTCATCCAAAGCAGAAAAAGTATGATGAATGATGCGATCGGTACATTTTTTATAGCTATAAGATATGGCCACAACAGAATTTCAATAAAGTGCAGACTTCCCGCCGCTGCACCGAGAACAATACCTGCCGCAAAGGCACACAAAAATCCCATAGTTATGCGAAAAAACGAAAATGCCAATGTCGAAATGAACTGTGGCTCTTTCCATATTGTGCCAAGTCTCTTTATCACATCAAGAGGCGATGCAAGAAGCATATCCATATCTATTTTCCAAGCAATCAGCTGCCACAATACAAGTGCAAGCAATACCGAAAGCATTTTGTATAGTGTATTTTTATTCATATATCTGATAAAAACTATCATCGGGAAGTTTTCCGCCAACAGCTGCAGGATTCAAATTGTAAAGGATTTCAAGATAGCCTGAAAGCGATGTCTTCATTTTATTCCCTGTAATACATACGATATTGCAGTATGGAATTGCTTTTTCTGCAATTGGAGCTTTAATAATATCATATTTTTCAACGAGATTTGCTCCTTCTGTCACATTAACATTTACAAATTCCGTGGAATTTTCGTATTCTTCAAGAAAAGTTTTTACTGTTTCAGGATTTTTCGATGCAAAATCAGAGCGTACTATCAGCGAAGCGGTTATACACTTGCTTCCGTTGTCAAGGCAGTCCCACTCCTTTGTCAGATCCACAGCAATACGCAGGTCATCAAGCTGAGTCTGTGCAACTGTTGCAAAAGGCTGCGGCATAAGTGCAACTGCATTATCCATAGACGACATCTGTGCGACTACCTCTGTCGGCTCATTCTTCCATTCAATAGTAACGTCATTTTCGGCATCAAGGCCGCTTTCCTGAAGAAGATATTTCAGCGTATATTCAGGAGTTGAACCTTTGCCTGATGCATAGATAGTCTTTCCTTTAAGGTCGGACAGGGATTTTATGCTGTCTCCGCCTTTTTCAAGTATATAAACGACTCCAAGCGTATTGACCGCTATTGTTTTAACAGCGCCCTGGGAATTATTATATAGCACCGAACCAAGATTTGCAGGCACGGCTATAATATCAAGCTCACCTTTTAAAAGTTTAGGTGTAAGTTCATCAGCCGAAGCCGCCATTGTAAACTCATATTTATTTTCCGTGGCATTCTTTTCTGCATCGTCAAGCAGCTTCACCATTCCCATTGATGTCGGACCTTTCAGTCCTCCAAGACGTATCATGTCCACACTGCTAACGGAACTTTCATTTTTTTTCTGTGAACAGCCTGCAAATAGTGCTGTCAGCATAAGAGCCGTCACAAGCAAAGTAAATATTTTTTTCATAGGAATACCTCTTTCCATATATTCTAAAATGATTATAACACATATTTTCCGTTTCGTAAAGCACTATTCTTTATAACTTCACGGCTTTGGTTTTATCTATTTTATAACAATTCATTTTTTCTTACACAAATTGCACCATAAAGACGATACAAATCGGCAATATTTTATTAAAATCCCTTGAATTTTTCCTGAATTTATGCTATAATATCTATAACATCTTACATCGAGGTGAGATTGATGAAATATATAACAAAAGGCAGAACACTTATCTTGTTTTTCTGTCTGATGATATTTACCGATCTGATTTTATATGTTTCAATTGACAGAATTGATGTCAAGCTTGATAAAATGAATTATATTTCGGATGAATGGGAAAAGGAAATCACAAAAAACGCTGAAAATTCCATATATTTTGACAGTGACAAAAAAGTATACCGAATTGTGCTCACCCATAAGCTGACCGATGACATGAAGGGCAAAAACCTTACATTCAAAACAAATGATTCGTTTGTTGACGCTTTTATAGGTGATACTCCCCTTGATACATCAAATTCAAAACAGATCTATCATTTCGGAAATAAATATTCATACTGTGACAGTCCGGGTACGATCTACCATTTCGTTGAAGTCCCTGAAAGTGATGCTGAATACATAACTTTTCGCATGGAAACAGCATACAAAAACAAATTCCTTACGAATTACGATATGGCTGTCGGCGGAAAAAATGAGCTGATAATAGATTATCTGCACAATGAGCTTTCCATGAGTATACCTAATGTCATAATGATAATTTTCGGTATTCTTCTGCTTGCTATCTCGGTCACAGCAAAGTTCATCAACATAAGCTATACGGAAACACTTGCACTCGGCTGCCTTTCTATCGCCTTTGCAATCTATGCAAGCTGCCCTCTGTACTTATGTCAGCACATTGTACGGCACGCACCAATACAATACTATATGTATTATCTTGTCTATTTCTTCCTGCCGCTGCTTATGCTGGTCTATTTTGAAAATATCGTTCCGAATATGACAGTAAACGTCATGTTCTATCTTTGTTCAGGAATTGCGGCTGTACTGAGTATTCTCCATTTTACTGGAATTGCCGCATATACAAGAACTATCAATATTTTCAACGCCGGTGTCGCTGTTACCGCAGTTGTACTGATAGTCATGGTCGCAAGACGATTTAAAAAAATTGCATTTATCAACCGTGTTTCAATACTGACACTGCTTTCATTCTGCCTTATCAACATCATTTTCTATGTTTTCGTGTCAACACTCGGAAACCATTCCTATATTGCAAGGGCAGGATTTATTATCTATCTTATCTTTGCCTGTTTCGATGGTATCAGAAAGATCATGGAGAATATCTACCGTCAGCGTGAAAACGGACTTCTTGAACAGATTGCCTATACAGATAATCTTACTGAACTTGGCAACAGATATTCACTTGAACGTGTCGTAAAAAACAACGATATCGAAAAGCTCAGCATCGTATCAATGGATCTCAACTATCTGAAATTCACTAATGATACTTTCGGTCATGCAGGCGGCGATGTACTCCTGAAAAGTGCTGCTGTTGCCCTGAAATCAGTGTTTGAATATGTTTACAGAGTCGGCGGAGATGAATTTATCGCTCTTGTTTATGATGCTGACGAGGAAAAGCTTGACTATCTTAATTTCCAGCTCAATGAAAAAATTGCTGAAATGAACATAAGACGTACAGAATTTGCAGAATTTGCCGGTAAAGACCAATTCAGGCTAAGTATTGCCGCAGGTCATGCCTCATATGAAAAGGGCGATACCTCTTATGAACAGATAATGCAGAGAGCTGATAAGATCATGTACGTTAAAAAACGTGAACTTCATAATAAAAATAATTAAAGGAGTGCTCTGCTCTGGGTGCATTTTTGGAAAGGACATTATATGAATTTTTTCATGCAGAAAGCAATTGAGGAAGCTGAATCAGGTATCCACCAGAGACATGGAGGGCCGTTTGGCTGTGTGGTCGTGAAAAACGGCGAAATAATCGGCAAAGGTCACAACGAAGTACTTAAACAGAATGACCCGACCTGTCACGGAGAAATGCTTGCTATACGTGATGCCTGCCGTAATATCGGCTCATATGACCTGTCAGGCTGTGAGCTTTATACAACTGCCGAACCGTGTCCTATGTGTCTCGGTGCGATAATGTGGGCAAATATAGGCAGAGTCTTTTACGGATGCAATATATCTGACACCGATGCCATAGGTTTTCGTGACGAAAAGTTCTATAACACTGACAAAACCGCAATGCTTACTGAAACAGACCGCAGGGAATGTCTTGAATTGTTCGACGAATACCATAATATTGCTGACAAAACCAAAAAAAGAAAAAATCAGGCATATACTTTGAGAAAGATTCAAAGTATATGCCTGTTTGCTTTTTATCTGTACTAAGCAATATTATCAGAGAACTTCAATATTCTGAATCGTATCAAGAACTTGTTGATTTGCAACAACGCTGATACTGCCTTTTTCTCCCATTTCACGGAGAAGTCCGCATAATCCGAGCAATCCGTCCCTCGTTGTATCAAGCATTTCACGGCGTTCTGCTGTTCTGTCCTCAAATGAAACGCCTGAAAATACATATTCGTCCTGAATCATTCCCTCTGTCTGCGGAGAACGGAGAGGCTCAGATGCCGCAACAGAAGATATAATATAGTTTTCAAGACGTTCATCACCTGCACACCATTTTTCAAGGGCATCTGCTGTATCTGAAAAAACAGAAAGCGTCTTATCAGGTGAAGGATCACGGTATGAATAGCAAATGATATCACCATTCAGGAAAGCCTTCATTCCTGCGCCGTATGCACCGCCATGAACACGGACTGATGACCAGAGATAATCATATGACATGATCTGGGAAAGTGTACGCATAGCGCCTGTACGTGTCTGAGAATGCCAGCCCTGAACTGCATATGAAACCGATGAAGGTACGCTGACACCTAATCTTTCAGGTACAGTCGAAGTATATTCAGCATACTTCTCTGCTGCTGTTCCGTCAGGAATGCTGATAAGCGAAAGAACATCAGCAGCGGAATTTGAGGTAATACTCAAAGTAAGTCTCTTGCGGCAAACTGCATTTTTCAGCGTATTTTCAAGAAGTTCAGCAAATTTATCCGACTCGGTATCAAAATTTTCAGCCAGACTGCTTACACACTTCACATAACTATATCCGCCGGCAGCCTCCTCAGCAGCACAGAGTGCAGAATAAGCTGAACGTGTCTCGCTGATACCGAGTGCGTGACCGCTTGAAAGCAGATAGCGGCGATTACTTTCCTCTGTCTGGAGAATAATATTTTTTATCATATCTTTGCAGCTGAAATCAGTCTCCGTCAAAATCTCACAGATAAGCTCAACAGCTTTTCCGACATTTTTATCAAGGGCACTGCACATAACAGCAAGATATGGCTTACAACACTTTCTGTCTCCCTTGTCAGCATAAAATTTAAGACGCAATCTGACTGTACCGATATAATTTCTGATAAGCTGCTGCAATTCCAGAACAGAATGTTTTGCAGTAGGCAGTGAACCAAAAATATTTTTAAGAAGCGAAACCTTTGAAATATCCTCAAGACTAAGCTCAGGAACAGCAAAATACATGGTAAAATGAGTAATTCCAAAGCTTGCTATATTATGGCGGATAACTGTAACTCCGTCTTCCGAACTGATTTTTGTATTGATTTTTTCAGGTTCAGGTGCGATCTCACTTACCGCAAGCATTGGCAGTTTAGCCTTTGCCTCCGGAGAATCGGGGGCGGACTGCCATTTTACAAGCTCCTCAACGCTTTTTTCAAGCTCAGCTTTTTCACTGTCTGAAAGCAGATCGCAGCGTCTTTTCAGTTCGGCATTTTCATCTTCAGCCATGCGTTTTACAAGCCCCTTATCAGGAATTGCAGTGACCTCACACATTCCTTCAGCGGAGAAAAGTTCCGAAAGCAGTGACTCAAAACCACCGTTTTCAACCATGTCACGCAGCTCTGCAAAATTATCATCATGAACGAGATAAAGCAGCGGATCACCGCCGTAAAGCCAACTGTCAAGTGCATTTATATTGCGGACAAGTCCCTGTGGTTCTTCCATTGAACGCAGATTGAATTCCATCTGGTTAATGCAGGCATACAGCTCCGCCTTATCAATACCGTTCTTTATAATCTTATCAATTTCATCTGAGATAAGTTTTTTCAGTGGATCAATCTGTTCCTTATTGAGGTTATGGGCACTTATACAGAACAGCGGCTGTGCAATGCCGTCCATAGCCTGAATTTCAACGTCCTGTGCAAGTTCTGCATCAAGAACAGCTTTTGTAACGGGAGATTCATTGCTGCCTGCAAGATAGTCAGACAGCACGGATGCAGCCATTATTTTCGTTTTATCAGCAAAAGTTCCGATAATTTTTTCCATGGTAAAATGCGTTCTGTTTTCAGCATCTTCATCTTCGCCAAGCTCATACGGTATCTCGGCACATCCGCTTACAGCCTTCTGCATTTCAAGCTCAGGCAGCTTATCAAGTCTGCCTTTTCCCGAAATATAGCTGTTTATCATTTCAAGCGACTCATCAAGCGGCACATCACCGTCAAGATAGAATTTTGCATTTGACGGATGATAGAAATTTTTCCATGTTTCACGGAATTTCTCATATGTCAGCTCAGGAATTGAACATGGTTCACCGCCTGAAACAAAGCGGTATATGCTGTCAGGAAAGACCAGACGGTTCATGCTTACGTCGATTTTTTCACTGACATCGGCTAAAGCGCCCTTCATTTCATTGAAAACAACGCCTTTGAAAATAGGTTTACCGTTTTCATCATTCTCCATATGCCAGCCTTCCTGCATGAAAATGCTTTTATTAGTCAGTATCTTTGGTGCAAATACGGCATCAAGATATACCTCGGAAAGATTCAGATAATCCTGTTTGTTCCGGCTTGATATCGGATAAACCGTTTTGTCAGGATATGTCATTGCATTGAGAAATGTCTGCATACTTCCTTTGAGAAGATCAACAAACGGCTCTTTTACAGGGAATTTTTCCGAACCGCACAGTACGCTGTGTTCAAGAATATGGAATACTCCTGTATCATCAAACGGGAGTGTCTTGAATGCGACTGAAAACAGTTTGTTGGATGCACCGTTATCCATCCAGCAAAGCTCTGCACCTGTCTCCTCGTGGCGCATTTCCACAAGTCTGCCGTCAAGCTGCTGTATTTCTCTGATGCGTGTAACTTCAAAACCGTGTAATTTTGTTCCGACTGATAATTTCATTTTTTCTCCTCCGTTGCAAGATAATTTATGATACTGTGAGCAGCAATACAGCCCTCACCTATTGCCTTTGCGTACTGATAGGGCCTGCCTGTACAGTCACCGGCAGCAAAACAGCCTTTGATATTTGTCATCATACTTCGGTCAACAATAATATGTCCGTCTTCCGAATGCACTTCCTTCATAAGATTTGCAAGCGCCACAGATGTCCTCAGACAGAATAATCCGCTTATTTCAAGAATATTTCCGTCACTCAGCATAAGTCCTTCAGCATGACCTTCACCAATTACCTCAACAGGCTTTTCCGTGTGTACTGTAACATTCGGCAGAACAATGCCATTATCAGGATAATATGGAAAATAGTCGATGTGCTCCGCAAGTTCTGCAAGGAAGCTGACTTCATGTTCAAGTCTTGCCGCATTGCAGACAACAGCTATTCGCTTTCCTTTGTAAAGTCTCCCGTCACAGGTTGCACAATAGCTTACACCGTGCCCAAGACGTTCTGCTTCACCTTTTATCTGTCCGTTCATTGCAATTCCTGTAGCAAGAAGAACTGTTTTAGCCTCGAAGAACTCAGAACCGGCAAGGATACCAAATTTGTCTCCCATCGGCACTACGGTATTCACTACTTTATCCGTCACAGCAAGTTCTGCATCATCTGCCTGCTTTCTCAGGCATTCCGCAAGCTCCATACCGCTTATTGACGAAAAGCCGACAAAATTCCGTATATCCTCCGCAAGGCAAACTTTTTCGCATATGGCTGCTGAACCGAGCCATACTATATTTTTATTGTGTATTTTAAGATTGAGCGCAGCAGACAGTCCGGCTGGACCGGTGCCTATTATTGCAGCATCGAACATATGGCATACATCTCCTTATTGCTGTTGCTCCGCTGTTCAGACATTGCCGGAACCAGAAAAAAGCCTGATTTTCAAGGCAAAATCCAATTAGTGCAGCAATCTATCAGCCAATATTAATTATAACATATGACAGGAAAAGTGTCAATTAAAAATTCATCAAACAACACAAAACCATATAGCTTTACAAAATGGAAATTCTGTGCTATAATTATAATAGATTATACGATAGGAGGTTTGATTATGCAGACATTATTATGTTCCCTGATGGGGTATCTGGTCGGGAATATAAATCCTGCCTATATAATCGCCAAAATCAAAGGCTTTGATATACGTAAAAAAGGTACAGGAAACGCCGGTGCTTCCAACGCTGTTATTATTATGGGCAAAAAGGCAGGCGCAGTAGTAGCAATTTTTGATATTTTCAAAGCTGCTGTTGCCGTATCCGTGGCGGCTATGCTTTTCCCAAAGCTGAGATTTGCAAAAGCTCTTACAGGCGGAGCGTGTATCCTTGGTCACATATTCCCTTTTCTTATGAATTTTCATGGAGGAAAAGGTCTTGCCTGTCTTGGCGGAGTAATTCTTGCTTATGAACCGTGTTTCTTTTTGATTCTGCTATGCTGTGAACTGATACTCAGCCTGACGTTTGACTATATATGCATCGTCCCAATAAGCGGCTCTATGATCTTTACATCATACTACGCATTTACAACCGGCGATATTGCCGGAACCTGTGTATTATCGGCTGTTGCACTTGTAATGCTGTACAAGCATATCGAAAACATCAAGCGCATTCAGAACGGCACTGAGGCACATATAAGCTTCCTGTGGAAAAAAGATCAGGAAATTGAACGTATCAAGCGCAATGTAAAAGGCTGATAAATATTCACTGATGAAAACGCTCTCTTTTTGGGGAGCGTTTTATTTTTTCACCTTTAAATCCTGAATTATCCATGATTACAAAAGTTTTTCCTTGTCAATACTATTTATGCCATCAATATATTCTGACAAAGGAGAACAACATGAGTTACAATAAAGTCGAAATTGCAGGCATAAACACTTCGGAACTGACAGTACTGAAGGAAAGCGAAAAGATTGAACTGCTAAAAGAGATAAAAGCTACAGGCAGCAAAGCCGCAAGAGATAAGCTGATAAACGGCAATCTGAGACTCGTTCTTAGCGTGATTCAGCGTTTCACAGGACGTGGTGAGGATATCGACGACCTTTTTCAGATCGGTGTTATCGGACTTATCAAGGCTATCAACAACTTCGACCTTACAAAAGAGGTTCGTTTTTCAACCTACTGTGTCCCGATGATAAGCGGTGAACTGCGAAGGCATCTCCGTGACTACAGCCATGTAAAAGTGAGCCGTTCGCTCCGTGACCTTGCCTATAAAGCCATTCAGGCAAAGGATAAGCTTACCATAAGACTCCAGCATGAACCTACTATTGAAGAAATAGCTGAGGAAATTAGCGAAAAACGTGCAGATGTCGTAATAGCACTCGAAAGCATAAGCGATCCTGTATCAATATACGACCCGATATATTCAGAAACCGATGATACTCTTTGTGTACTTGACCAGATAAGTGACATCAATGACGTTGAAAGCTGCATGGACGAAAAAGCTATTCGTGAAGCTATTGTAAATCTCGGCGAAAGGGAACGGAATATTCTATATCTTCGTTTCTTTCGTGGAAGAACACAAACGGAAGTCGCTGATGAGATAGGCATCTCTCAGGCTCAGGTATCACGCCTTGAAAAAAATGCAGTGAAAACCATCAAGGAAAGTGTCAGATAAGAATTTCACTGCCAATTGATGAGCTTCAGAGAGCAATAAGAAAATTGTGTGAAAATGCGTGAAAATTGGGTTTTCCTCTTGACTTTTGGGACAGAATGTTATACAATAATAATACACGTTATCAAGTAAATAGGAGTGTGTATTTAATGAGTAAAGGAAACGGCTTCTTAGGAAGTCTGAAAAAATCCACAAGAATAACCATACTTTCATGCAGTCTTTTTGTTTTGTTTACCGTTGCCATAATGGTTTTCTTCGTATTTTTCCCGATTACTCCGTCCGAAAACGTCATCGCAGGATTCGGCAGAGAAAATGTAGCAAAAAACAATTCTCCTGCCGTTACAACAGTTACAACTGCTGCGGAGGAACTTGTTCTTACCAAAGCCTCAACTACTACGACCGTTTCAAAGTACACTACAAAACATACAAATTACGTCATTATCGCAACCACCGGTGAAGGCTTCTATGTAAGCAATGTTATTCCGACCGGAGTTTCACCGTACGACTGGGGCAGTTATACTGCAACGACCTCAACTACTTCTGCTGTAGAAAGTACATCTTATGAAGGTACGGGTTACGAAGATACAACAGATTACAGCACAGAAGATCCGGGATATAGTTATACAGATCCAAATGAACAGTCTACGGATTATAGTTGGAGCGATGGTGACGGCTCATACAGTTCTGACACCACAGACTGGAATTCAGGTTATTAATTTATTTTTTCAGAAAAGTCCGTTTTTAAGCCGGACTTTTTCTTTTATCTGAAAGTTTGAAAGGCACTTTTTTATGCTTTATAAATACAGAAAAATAATATCAGCCGTACTCTCGGCTTTATTTACCGCTGTTTCAATTGATTTTAATGACATATCCTCCGCCGCTATGAACGAAAAACATACAGATCTCTGGTCGTATAGTCTTACTGACGACGGAAAATCTGCCTGCCTGACCGGATTTGACTTCAGAACCGCTTACGAAAACGGATATGTTAATATTTATGTTCCCGAAACTATTGACGGAATCTCCGTTACAGATATATCAGAGGGCATTCTTGACGGCTCTCAGAACAGGCTGTATCTGTTCATTCCGCATAATTTTCCTGACTACAGCAGTCTCCTACCCTATTGTGATAAACATAATATCATTCTGTGTGATGATGATGACTATCAGTATATCCTATCACGAAGCCACGATAACGAAAACTATGAAATATCACTTTTTGCTTATAACGGCACTCGTGATTATCTGTACATTCCCAATGAGTATGACGGCTTCAAAGTCAGCGGAATTTACAGAGAATTCGTACTCTCAAAATCTGATGTAAAATTTGCCGCTTTGCCTGATACAATACGGAATATTGATGAATTTGCCTTTGCATATACTCAGCTTGAATATCTTAATTTCCCGTCTGAGCTTGAAAAGATTGATTCCTATGCATTCACAAATACCCGTCTTACACATCTTGATATTCCTGCCTCGGTAAAAGAAATTCAGAAATATGCATTCGTAAGCTGCAATTTACTGAAAAATGTCACTATTTCCAGCGATACTTTTGTTGAACCATATGCTTTCAGAAGCTGTCAGGCTCTTGAAAATATCAATATTGACCTCAATTCCGACATTCACGGAAATGTTTTTTCAGGCTGCGAAAATCTCATGATGATAAACGGAAAAAAAGTCGTTAACGATGACGGTTCTCCGATTGCTGAATATGCTGATTTTATCCACGACAATTTCCTCGATGGTGACAATATCGGCTTTATGAACTGCTACGCACAGTACCTTGCAAGGAAATTCATCTCCGAACATCTCAATGACGATATGACCGATGTTGAAAAGATACGCATAATGCACGACTGGCTATGCGATAATGTTATTTTTGACGATAGCTACTCTGACAGTAGCTATACTGAACTTTCCCCCTTCCTGACAGGAAAAACTGTCTGCGAAGGCTATGCACGGACTATGAATCTGCTTTTGCGTGAAGCCGGATTTGAAACCTGTTATGTCAAGAATGATACTCATGCATGGATAATCGTCAAAGTCGGAGGCTATTATTTTCATCTTGACCCTACATGGGATGACCTTGAACCTACTGTTCACAGTTGGTTTCTCTGCGATGATGATTTTGTACGCAAAGAAACTGTACATCATACCTACTGGGAGATCGCTGTTCCAAATGCGCTTCACACATCTGATATCACAGAAGTTCCTGTCTGCAATACTCTTATTGGTGATGTGAACCATGACAACTTGATTAATCCTATAGATGCTGTTTATGTCCTTAATGAATATTCAAAAGTTTCATTGGGATCTCCTATGAAGCTTGAACTTGTACTTGCTGACTGTAATTTCAACGGAAAACTCGATGCCTGCGATGCAGCGATCATCTTTCAGAAATATGCTGAAATTTCATCAGGACTATAATATCATAAGGGCATCTCTAAAAAACTGTTTTTTCTCAGAAGGGTTTTTTAGAGATGCCCTTAAATAAAAGCCGCCCCATTTCTGGAGCGGCTTTTCCGTTTGGACAATTATAATTAAACGATTATATTTCGTTTACCTTTCTCTTTACATATGATGTATGGAGAATTTCGTGAGCCTTGTGGCTGCCTGGTTCGCCAAAGAATTCATCATAAATAGCCTTTACAGCCGGATTCTCGTGTGACTGTCTTACAGGCATAGCCTTGTCGATGTCATAAAGAACCTTAGCTCTTTCAGCTCTGATATCAACGAAGTTTCTGATACCCATTGCAACCTGTGGCTGACCGCCGCCGTTTACACAACCGCCGGGACAAGCCATGATCTCGATGAACTGGTAATCAGCTTCGCCGCTCTTAACCATGTCAAGAACCTTTCTTGCATTAGCAAGACCGCTTACAACTGCAACCTTGACATCCATGCCGGCAACCTTGTATGTTGCTTCCTTGATGCCTTCTGTACCACGAAGTTCAGGAATGTCTATAACATTCTTGCCTTCGAGAGTGAAGATAGCTGTTCTGAGAGCAGCCTCCATAACACCGCCTGTAGCACCGAAGATAACAGCAGCACCTGTTGAGATGCCGAGTGGCTCGTCAAACTTCTCATCAGGAAGTCCGAGGAAGTTGATGCCTGCACGCTCGATCATTCTGCCAAGTTCACGGGTTGTGAGTGCAAAATCAACATCAGCAACACCTGCAGCATTCTGATCGTCTCTGCCGATCTCGAACTTCTTAGCTGTACATGGCATGATTGATACCATAACGATATTCTTTGGATCAATGCCCATCTTCTCAGCGTAGTATGTCTTAGCGCAAGCGCCGAACATCTGCTGAGGTGACTTGCATGAAGAAAGATTTTCTGTCATATCAGGATAGTAGTGTTCACAGAACTTGATCCATCCAGGTGAGCATGATGTGATAAGCGGGAGCTTACCGCCGTTCTTTACACGGTCAAGGAATTCTGTTGCTTCTTCCATAATTGTAAGGTCAGCAGCGAAATCAGTATCGAATACCTTATCGAAGCCGAGTCTTCTGAGAGCAGCAACCATTTTGCCTTCAACATTTGTTCCGATCGGGAGACCGAATGCTTCACCAAGACCAGCACGAACAGCCGGAGCAGTCTCAACGAGAACAACCTTTTCAGGATCAGCAATAGCCTCAAGAACAGGCTGGATGTAATCCTTTTCAGCAATAGCGCCAACAGGACATACTGAGATGCACTGACCGCAGGATACACAGCTTGTTTCGCCAAGTCCCATGTCAAATGCAGAACCGATATATGTCTTGAAACCACGCTCGTTTGCGCCGATAACACCGATGCCCTGTGTCTTTGAGCATACAGCTACGCAGCGGCGGCAAAGGATACACTTGTTGTTGTCACGATACATATGTGCAGCAGATGAGTCTACCTCATACTCGTTCTTAACGCCGTCATATACGCCTGCGTCTTCAACGCCGTATTCTTTAGCAAGCTTCTGGAGTTCGCAGTTGCCGCTTCTTACGCATGAGAGACACTTTCTGTCATGTGTTGAAAGAATGAGTTCAAGAGTTCTCTTTCTTGAAGCGATAACCTTTGGAGAATTTGTGAGGACCTCCATGTTGTTTGAACATGGATATACACAACCTGCAACAAGACGGAAACCTCTGCCCTCGTTAACTTCTGTAACGCAGATACGGCAGGCACCGATCTCGTTGATCTCCTTCATATAGCAAAGTGTAGGAATTTCAAAGCCTGCCATATGAGCAGCTTCAAGAACTGTAGTGCCCTTTGGAACTTCTAATTCAACACCGTTTATTTTAACTGTGATATTTTCCATTGTTATTCCTCCGCTTATTTCTTGATGATTGCCTTGAACTTACATGTTGCGATACAAGCACCGCACTTTACGCACTTGTTCTTGTCAATCTCCATTGCAGCGAGCTTCTTGCCTGGAGCGATGTAATCTGTTCTTGAGATTGCAGTTGCAGGACACTGCTTAGCACACATACCGCAGCCGATACACTTGTCCTTTTCGATCTCGAAGCTGAGAAGATCCTTACATACGCCTGCAGGGCACTTCTTGTCAACAACGTGAGCAATATACTCGTCACGGAAGCATCTGAGAGTTGAGAGAACAGGGTTCGGAGCTGTCTGTCCGAGACCACAGAGTGAGTTAGCCTTGATATGGTAAGCGAGTTCTTCGAGCTTGTCAAGGTCTTCAAGAGTTCCCTTGCCCTTTGTGATCTTGTCAAGGATCTCGTGCATTCTCTTAGTACCGATACGGCATGGAGTACACTTACCGCATGACTCATCAACAGTAAATTCAAGGAAGAACTTAGCAATATCAACCATACAGTTGTCTTCGTCCATAACGATAAGTCCGCCTGAACCCATCATTGAACCGATACCGATAAGGTTATCATAATCGATCGGAATATCAAAATTCTTGGCATCGATACATCCGCCTGAAGGGCCGCCTGTCTGAGCTGCCTTGAACTTCTTGCCGTTCGGGATACCGCCGCCGATTTCCTCGATAACAGTACGGAGAGTTGTACCCATAGGAACTTCAACAAGACCTGTGTTCTTGATCTTGCCGCCGAGAGCGAATACCTTAGTACCCTTTGACTTCTCTGTACCCATAGCGCTGAACCACTCAGCACCATTGAGGATGATCTGTGGGATATTAGCGTATGTTTCAACGTTATTGAGGATAGTTGGCTTCTGGAAAAGACCTTTTTCTGCCGGGAATGGAGGTCTTGGACGTGGCTCACCACGGTTGCCTTCGATAGAAGTCATAAGAGCTGTTTCCTCACCGCAAACGAATGCGCCTGCACCGAGACGGAGGTCGATATCGAAGCTGAAGTCAGTACCGAAAATGTTCTGACCGAGCATACCAGCCTCACGAGCCTGATTGATAGCGATAGTAAGTCTTTCAACAGCGATAGGATACTCAGCACGAACGTAGATATAACCCTGTTTTGCGCCGATAGCGTAACCTGCAATAGTCATAGCTTCGAGAACAACGTGCGGATCGCCTTCGAGAACTGAACGGTCCATGAATGCACCCGGGTCACCCTCGTCTGCGTTACAGCAAACATACTTCATGTCTGCATCCGGAACGATGTTTCTTGCGAGCTTCCACTTCATACCTGTAGGGAAACCGCCGCCTCCACGTCCACGGAGACCTGAATCGAGGATAGTCTGGATAACATCCTCAGGAGTCATGGATGTGAGGACCTTGCCGAGAGCCTCATAGCCCTGTCTGCCGATGTACTCATTGATGTTTTCAGGATTGATAACACCGCAGTTTCTGAGAGCAACACGCTGCTGCTTTTTATAGAATGAAGTATCATCAAGAGACTTGATCTCGTCGCCTGCAACAGTTTCCTCATAGAGGAATTCCTTTACAGGGTTGCCGCCGAGAAGGTGTTCCTCAACGATCTTCGGAATTTCGTCAACCTTAACACGAGAGTAGAATGAACCCTCAGGATAAACGATCATGATAGGACCTCTTTCGCAGAGACCGAAACAACCTGTCTTTACGATCTGTACCTTATCAGTAAGTCCCTTTGCAGCAAGCTCGCTTTCGAGAGCCTCGATTATCTTCGGAGAACCGGAAGATGTACAGCCTGTACCGCCGCAGACAAGGACGTGTCTTTCATATTTTGAAGAAGCATTGCCATGAGTTCTAAGAGCAACCTCACCCTCCATGCTGTCTCTGATAACCTTGAGTTCTTCAAGAGTTTTCATAAGTTAACCTCCTAAATGGTAGTATATGGAATCAAGCGTATTTTGCGATGATCTTCTCAACATCGTCAACAGTAAGACGTCCGTAAACGTCTTCATTTACAGTAAGTACCGGAGCAAGACCGCAAGCACCTATGCAGCGGCAGGCATCGAGTGAGAACTTACCGTCAGGTGTGCATTCACCGCCGGCAATGCCGAGCTTTTCCTGAAGCTTGTTATAGATATCGCCTGAACCTTTAACATAGCAAGCAGTACCGAGACATACAGAAATTGTGTACTCGCCCTTTGGATAAAGAGAGAACTGTGCGTAGAATGTAACAACGCCGTAGATCTTTTCAAGCGGGATGCCTGTGTTATCGGAAATAATAGCCTGAACTTCGATAGGAAGATAGCCGTAGATTTCCTGAGCCTTCTGAAGAATAGGCATAAGCGCACCCTTGTCATTCTTCTTTTCCTCAATTACCTTGAGCAGCTCTGCCTCCTGTTCAGGAGTGCCCTTGAAGGGAACAGTTGATTTAGCTGAATTCATTAAATGAACCTCCTTAATTAAACTGTGAAAAATGTAACAATTGCATCTGTGAAGGGACGCAGGTTTCACTTCACACATCTTTTAGTATTATAACATATTGCAAAAGAAATTTCTATTTCTAATTTGACCTAATTCGCCTTATTTTTTTTGTGGATTTTATACAGTTTGGCAAGACAACAATATTTGGGTGCTGAACAACATGGGGTAACCAAGGCTAACACGAAAAAACAGCACTGAACATTGACTGCACAGTGCTGTTTTTCTATTGCTGTATATTTTCTCTTATTCCTCTTAATCTTTCGCTGAGTCTTGTCAGCAGTTTGCGTTCAAGATCTTTTTCAGCCTTAGTGAGACGTGATGTATCAATTGCATCAAGTCCTTCCCTGACCAACCTGTCTGCAAAAGCAAAATCATTCTTCATGTTACAATAATAGTAAGCAAGAACACGCTTTGAATTCGGGTCATTATCAGCAATAAGCATAGCATTGATTGATTTCATATAAGCATCTGCCATCATCGGAACACGTTCAATTTCCGAGTAGTAATAAACAAGATGGCAATACATCAGCAGATTATGCGGAGTAAATTCATGCTGATTGACATAGCTCTGAAACACATTTATGTACGGCTTCATTTCCGGATATCTGTCCTCATAGATGAGCTGCATCACATAAATGCTGTAATAAAAAGCTTTTTCCATATCAGATACTTTTTCAAAAGGCAGTTCGCTGACAGGTTTCATATCAAGATCAGCAAAGGATTCGCCGTTTCTGAGTCTTTCAAGAAGTTCATCGGTATAGCCGGCAAGCCGTTTTCCCATAACGCAAAATGCAATATACCATATCACATATGAGCCTATGCTATGAAGCATCATTCCGACAGCAAGTGAAAAGCGGCAGATTTCAGATATACTCAGCTCAGAACTGCCAAACTTTCCAAAAATATCACGGAAAACAATGACCAGTATTATTCCGACTCCAAGTTGGATGCAGCAGTTGATAAAACTGAGAAGCTTTGACTTTTTTCGTACATCTCCGGATACAGGACGGGATGTATCAATTGAAACTGTACGGCTTAATACAGGGCTGAACGGAACAGACTGCAATTTCCATTTCTTTTCATATTTCATCAGTGACAAGCCGAATATCGAAACTGATTTCACTTCAAAGCCAAACAGCGGCGCAAGAATACAATCAGCAAGCAGCGCTATTATGCTTTTTAAATATATAGCTATCAAAAAGGCGAATGTAATAAAAATCATAAGTTTTTCAGTTGAAATATGACTCATATAAAACCTCCATTGTGTGTTTTCAGGTATTAGTATAGCACAAATATTTCCAAAAGTAAATCAGTCTTGATATTATTTTTTACATACATCTGTCTGAGGATAAAAATAAACGGTGCATATAACACCAAAATCTATGTAGAAGTATTATACTTATTATTGCTCCACCAACTAAATCTTGAATTTTTCTGCTTGTCCTGAAGAAGAAATTCTGCGTCAGAAAACCTTGAAATACGTAAGTATTCCTGCGGCTTTCTTCCTTGACTTTCTCCTTCATTACTTCGCATAAAATATTCAAGACTTAATTGGCGGAGCAATATTGAGGGAAACCCTTTTGAAAAAGGGGTCTCCCCGATAAATAGTAAAAACTTCTATATGAGTACTGTTGTTAAATCGCACCGCTTATGATAATATTAATATTAAACTTCAGGGAGAGATGAAATAAGAGAAAGCTTATATTTCTGAATTGAAAGCGCATCATTGTTTGTAACGCCGTCATTTCCGACAACATCAGCATTCTTCAAGCCCTGTGCAGTGATATGGGACGGATCAGAACCGTTCAGACCATACTTGTCAGGATTGGTAAGTGACTGCATGATAAGAACAACATCAGCAAGATTGATTTCGCCGTCAACATTTGCATCACCGTAGAGCATTCCTTCATTTGAACGTACATAGAAAATAATTGTACCATCTTCATCAGTATCAGTTTTTACGATAGAATAGTTCTTGTCAGCACAACTGAATGGACCAAATGAAAGCGTACAAATGCCTTTTTCGATATCCTTCTGATACTGTGTCATGTCAATTACACATTCCTTGCCCTTAGAATAATCAATAGTTTCGATAGGACCTGAATATAGCGGATGACCATCACCCAAATCATAAGTAATAGTTAAAAAATAATCAATTTTCAGGTCTTTCTCAAAATCTTCCTTGGTGTCGGCATCCTTGACATAAACCTTGTTGATGTAGTTCACAGATGGTGTTTCTTCAAGAACCGAGCAATATACAACAGCAAAATTATCGTTTAATTCTGTTCTGTCAAATGAGATTGTATCGTCATCGCATTCAAATTCGGATAAACGGAAACTGTATTCATATTCACTCGGATCGTCCATAAACTGGCTGTAATTGATCTTTGCAGGATTTTCCTTAGAAAGATCATATTTCAGGTATAACTCTGTTTTAAACGGAATTGGTTCGCCCTTGCTAAGTGAAACTTTTAACTTAAAGTGCACATTGCCCTTTTCAAGAGGCTTTCCTGTTTCAATATTGATGAATTGTACTTTGTATGCATCATCGGAAGATTTGTCCACATAATCGATTTTTGTAATATTCCTGCCATAGATACAATCGCTTTCTAAACTCTCGAATGCAATATCGATCAAATCGCCAACTTTGTATGCTGACATAGCTTCTTTTGAAGCAGCATCAAAACAAGTAACATATTTGCCACGATTAGCAAAACTAATGTAATTAACGCCGATCTCGGTTATTCTATCAGAAAAGCTGTATATGGATTTAACAGCTTCGGCTTTATCAATTGATTCTACGCTAAAAATAACAGGAAACTGCTTATCATTTTCAGAGCAGATAAGTGATACAGAAACCACATCGCCTGCCTTATAATCTGAAAACGGATTATCTGCATTTTCTTCAACAGCAAACAGACCGTTTGAAGCAAAGGTTACGGATTTTTCGTCAACAGAAGAGATAATATCAGAAAATTCATAGCGTTTCTTGTTAAGCGGAGCAGTAGTAGCAGAAGTAACAGTTGTTGTCGTTGTTGAAAGTGAAGTTACTGAAGTAGTAGTTACAACAGCAGTGGAAGAAACTGTTGTTGTATCTGTATCGCCTGTTGTGCCGTCATTCCATACAGCTTTCAGCATAATGCCTACACCTCGTGGAGCACCCTCAACAGGAAATTCCTCACCCGGCTGATATATCTTGCCTTCATATGACCAGCCGCCGAATGTTTTTCCTTCAACGTTTGCAGTCGGCTCAGGAACTTTGATTGAAGTGCCTGTAAGTCCTCTTATCTTGATATGTGTAGAACCGGTAACACTGTGGTTGAATACAACATTGTAATTGATCGGCTCCCAGATAGCTGTGAATACAACATCGGCATCAGGCATTTCATAGGCATCGAGTGCCGAATAATCCTTGCCGTCATACTCATTATGCCAGCCTACGATGTTATAACCTACTCTTGAAAAACGATCATACTGAGGAAGATCTTTGAAAGCCCCCTCCTGTGTAGTGTATTCAACTACATTCGCACCTATAATACCGTCAACATCACCTGTTACATATGATATTGTATGATAGTAATGTAAAATCGGCTTGAGAGTTACATCATGCTCAGGCATGAGGAATTTCTGCTCAGGCAGAAATTTGTGTTCACCGTCAGTCCAGCCTATCTGTCTTGCCTCAGGATTCATGATAGCTGTAAGCGAAGGAACGATAAGACGGTTTTTCTTATACTTATAAGAGCCAAGAAGTTCTGATGTATCAACAATTTCTCCGCCGACCTCAACTTCATATTTGAACTGATAATATGTTTTGTCAGCAGAATAATAGAATGCAGGAACAAGCGTAACGTC
Organism: Ruminococcus sp.; assembly: GCA_024403995.1. GTDB lineage: Bacteria > Bacillota > Clostridia > Oscillospirales > Ruminococcaceae > Ruminococcus. The sequence goes on along the minus strand of JAKSQT010000018.1, from coordinate 6,923 downwards.
CTCTGTTCCGACTCTGAAAACGTCATTGGGTTCATATGCATAAACGCCGTCGGCAGTCCATGCAGAGAAAGTCCCACCCTGCATTTCAGGTTTTCCAAGCGGTATGAAAACTGACGAATTAGGTTCTGTAATTATGTCATCGTATACATACGGATTTCCGTCGTCATCAGTGCCGGGTGTTGCACCTTCAGGAAGCTGAAATGTAATTTTTACCTCTGTCTTAGCTGTTTCGTCATCAGCAGCAAAAGTCGGAAAAGCCGCAAATGTGCTGACCGTCATCACAGCTGAAACAGCAGCGGCTGTGAATTGTCTGAAAAATGAAAACATAGTTTCCCTCCCATTCGGCAAAAACCGAAGTTACCTTTCGGGCAGGACATCACAAAAAGCGCAATATCCTGCCTGACAGGATTCATTTGAATGAATTTGTGTTTGGATCGTAAGTATAGCCTATTGTTCCGAGTTTGCTGACGATATCTTCCTTGTCTGCGCACAGACTCCTGCACATCTCATCGAGTGTGGGAAAATTATCTCTCAGCTGAGTGTTGACATAACTCAGAAGAATTGCAGGATCATTAGGTAAACTCATTCAGACTCCTTTCCATCTGAAAAAACGAAGCAGCATACAGAAGCAGTGCAGGGCTTCTGCCGAAACCGATCCAAAACGGAATAAAAGCAAAAGGTCTTTATTTCTGCGTTCCGGACACGCCATACTCACAAAAGGCAGCAGCGCTCAATATTTGCAGGATGTTGCCTAAAAATAATATACATTATCTTTAATGTTTTGTCAACGAGTTTTCAGAAATCGACTTTTTTAATTTTTTGTAAATAAGTATAAATAAAAAATACGTCATTATGGACGTTTTACAGATATGCCAAGGCAAAGACATATTTTGTAAAATAAAAATTGAATACACAGCCTTATTTGCTGCACTGAATAATATAACGGAAAACGAGGATGGAATGTGCGGCATTCAAATATAATTGTGACATTGCATCAAATCAACACGTCAGAAATGTTAAAAATAGATAATAAATACAGGCATCTCTGAATCACTTTTTCCAAATGAATATTCAGAGATGCCCTTTAATTTCTTATTTTACTATTGGCTGAGTCCAGTACTCCTGATTGTATATATCAGTGAAACGATACATAAGATGAACCTGTCCGCTTCCGACATCAGTATTGCTTATCTGCATATTTTCGTGATATGTAACGGAATCGCCAATAAAATAACTGTCCTGATATTTCATATAATATGAATAATAATCGCAGATAAAATCAAGCTTATCGCCGTCATTGAGTTCTGTCATGCTCTTTGCAACTGTTTCAGTCTCACCGCCGACATAATCATTGGTAGCTCCTGCGATAAACCCATTCGGATTATCGTTGTTGAATACTATCAGAAGGCTTACTCTGTCACCATTAAGGAGCGCAGGAACATAGCCTGTTATAGTATATTCATCACCATTTTCAATTGTATCTGTATGATAATATGCAACCACATTTCCGTCTATTGAAAGCCAGTTCCTGTCGGTATCAGCAACAAGGTCATTGTTTTCGTCAAAACTGTAGATATTATCCAGACCAAGGTCAATGTAGCCTGTACCGTCATCATAGAACATATTCAGGTCAAGACCATGAACAAGCTCCCACTGTGATTCCGGAAGCGACATGATATATTTGCCGTCTTTTTCTTCCCAGACAAGATTGTTCACATCAAAATAGTATGACGCAAGGTAATCTGAGGTGCTGTCAATATCAGTATCCTTCATGAATTCAGTATTTGACCCGTCAAGACCAGCGATGCTCTTGCCAGATGAACCGCCTCCGAGGAAACCTGAAAGCAGTGAACCGATAATATCCGAGCTGCCGGATGAACCGGACGAACCGCCGAGACCAAACAGCGAACTCAATGCAGAACCTGTACCGCCTGCGGCTATCTGACCGCTTGTCTCAAGGCTTGCAAACTGCTTTATGCACTTGGAATACTCGGAATCGATACCGACCTGATTATTGATGCTGCACGCTGTGTCAACATACGAGGTGCGCTTATACGGAAAATATATTGAAACGCCAAAAGCATTTGTCATGTTTGATGATGTCTGGTTGTATTTTACTGCTTTTCTGAGTGCATCTGCAAGTGATTTTCCTTCATTTGTTCCGACATTTTCTGCCAGATTTACGAGGTCAACCTGATCTATCTTAGAGCTTTCCGCAAATTCTCTTGTTGCGTATCTCGCATCAGAGATCTCCTTATATTGCTCGTTTGTGATCTTGGTGCTGACTGATTTTGCAAATGATGAGAGCTTGGAAGGGACTGTATTTGCAAATTCCGCAAGGTCAATGACAGAAAGTGTAGTCTTCTGTCCCCTGCACTTCTTTCCACATTCGCCGACAAAATCGTCAACGATGTTCTTGCCTATCTCAAGCGTTGAAAGCGATGTATTTTTTCCGAGATTATTTAGCCAGTTGGTATAATACCAGCCGATACCCGGTTCAGTCTCCTCTGATGCTACAAGATAATCTGCGTGTTTATCAAGCATAAGGGCATTCTCGGCTGTTGCCATAAGACAGGCATCAAATCCGATAAAATCGAACTTTACTCCGCCGCTTGTCAGAGCCTTATCGATTCCTGCAAGATCCATCGAACCGCTTTTTGCATTCTTTTCATCATAGCCATATCCGCTTACAGATCCGCCGCCGTGATCCCAGAGAATAAGCTCATTTCGGTTTGCAGGAAAATTCTTGCTGCAATACTTAATGAAATTCGCAAGATTATTCGGGTCTGTCATAGCTTTGCTGCCGTCATCGTCAACAAGACGGTTTATCTTTCCGTTTTTTATCTGGTATACCTGGTTTACAGATGAACTGATACCGGAATTTTTCCAGCTTTTGCAGCCGCCTGTATACACGATGAGGTTGACGTTGTCACCGAAACTTGCGGCACGCATTTCCTCCATGTCAGCAGATGCCATTCCGTATTTTGATTCAAGGTCAGTACCGCACATATATACCATAATGGTAACAGTATCTTTATTATTTCCCTTGATAACTGTTCTCTTTGCTCTTGAGCCGCCTGCAACTGACGTATCCACGTTTGTATCGCTTATGTATGAATTTGATGATGTATCAGATGAACTGAAGTCTGACGGTGTTGAACCGCCGCTGTTTCCGCTGTTTCCGCCGCCGCCCTTCAGAATGAATGCAACTATCATTATAATTATAGCAAGACCGCCTCCGCCGCCGGCAGCCGCACGTTTAATACCATTTCCGCCTGATGAACTGCCGCCTGAAAAACTGCCGGAACCTACTCTGCCGGTTCCGAGTCCTTCACCACGTCTGTGAGCGCCGTTTCCGCCCGAAGTAACATTTTTGTCTCTGCCTCTTGGTCTGTTCTGATTCATAAACAACCTCCATAAAACAATATTGTAATAATTATGGTACTCAGCAATATAATAGGGCTTGACACAGCATATGCAGTACATAGCTGTTTTTCTCATAAGTTTTGAGATGCCCGGTAATATATGTCGGATTAATCCTGCCATATGCTTTATATTTTACAACGTTTTGAAGAATTTGTCAAGCTTGACATAAGTTAATGCATAAAGGACAAATCAGCCCTCATACAATAAAGCGCACCATATTTGACGGAGGTATGACTATGATTTTTGACATTTTCAGGAACCTTTTCTTCTTTGCGCTCCACGTTGACGGCAATACAGTATTTCCCAAACCGCTCTCAAAAGCCGATGAACAGGCTTCATTTGAAGCAATGGCAGACGGCGACAATTCAGCACGAAAACGGCTTATTGAACACAATCTCAGACTCGTTGCCCACATAGTTAAAAAATATACATCAAACTATGATGAACAGGACGAACTTATTTCAATTGGTACTATAGGGCTTATCAAAGCCGTCTCGACGTTTGATTACACCAAAGGTGCAAAATTTGCAACATATGCAAGCAGATGCATAGAAAATGAAATTCTGATGCATTTCCGCTCAGCCAAGAAAAGTGCATCTGACGTATACATAAACGAACCGGTTGAAACTGACAAGGACGGCAATGCTCTGTCGCTGATCGACCTTATTGACGACGGAAGCGACATTCAGGAACAAGTTGACATGATGATACGTTCAAAACAGCTCTACCATTTTCTTGACCAATGTCTTGATAAGCGTGAACTCGAAATTATCATATACAGATACGGACTGTATGGAAATAATCCGCACACACAGAATGAAACTGCCGAAAAACTGAATATTTCACGCTCATATGTCTCAAGAATCGAAAAAAAAGCAATTGAAAAGCTGAAAAAAATGTATGATAATACGCCGTTCTGAACCGAAAAAATTTTGTTGTATTTTGTGGTGAAATATGCTATAATTAGTTTGGTGAATACTATTTTCAGGGGGAATATCATGAACATTCTTGTCACCGGCGGTACTGTATTTGTAAGCCGATTTACTGCTGAATATTTTGCTGATAAAGGTCATACTGTTCACGTTCTCAACCGTGGCAGCCGCCCTCAGTCCAAAAATGTCACACATATCTGTTGTGACAGGCATGAACTGAACGACAGGCTGAAAAATATCCGTTTTGATGCAATAATTGATGTAACTGCCTATAATTCGGATGATATCATAAGTCTGACAGATGGTCTCGGTTCATTTGACCACTACATATTTATCAGTTCAAGTGCTGTTTATCCTGAAATTCTGCCACAGCCCTTCACTGAAAATGCTGAATGCGGCGCAAACTCAATATGGGGAGCATACGGTACAGACAAGATATGTGCCGAAAAAAAACTTCTTAAAAGGGTTCCTGATGCATATATCCTGCGTCCGCCGTATCTTTACGGTACTATGAACAACGTTTTCCGTGAGGCATTTGTATTTGAATGCGCTGAATTGAACAAGCCGTTCTATGTGCCCAAAGACGGAAAAATGCCCTTGCAGTTTTTCAGCGTTAAGGATCTGTGCAGATTTATCGAAAGAATTATTGAGCTTAAACCTGAACAGCATATTTTCAATGTAGGAAATCCGGAAACTATTGATATCATCCAATGGGTACGGCTTTGCTATGGAGTAATTGGCAAAGAGCCTGAACTGAAATTTGTCAGTGATGATGTTCCGCAAAGAAACTATTTCCCGTTTTATGACTATGCATACAAGCTTGATGTTTCAGCGATGCTCGGTATAATGCCTGATATTCAGACGCTTGAAGACGGACTTCATGAATCTTACCATTGGTTCAGACAAAACCGTGAGCTTGTAAAACGCAAGCCGCTTCACGAATATATTGAAAAAAATTTTGGAGGCTGAAACTATGATCTACACAGAATTAACTATAAAAGCCATGAAAACCGCATATAACGCACATATGGGTCAAACGGATATCAGCGGTGTTCCGTATATTTTTCACCCGTATCACCTTGCCGAACAAATGAACACTGAGGAAACGGTATGTGCCGCACTTCTGCATGATGTTGCTGAAGATACTGATATCACCCTTGAACAGCTTGCAGAGGATTTCCCTGAAAGTGTCATAGATGCACTCAGGCTTCTTACTCACGAAAAAGGCACTGACTATTTTGAATATGTAGGAAAAATCAAAAAGAATCCGATTGCCAAAGCCGTAAAGCTTGCCGATCTGAAACATAATTCAGACCAGTCAAGAGTTATCGGCAAATCCGATGCCTCAGAAGAAAAACTTGAAGCATGGCGAAAAAAATATTCAAAAGCTCTGGAAATACTGCTTTCAGAAGGCTGAGCATATATCTACTTATGTTTTTTATATTCTTCAAGTTCAATTTTAATGGTGACAAAACCGCAAAAATATGATATAATTATTTTTGCTATTTTACAGAGGAGGTTTTATTTTGGAATTCAAGGTAAACTGCGGTATATGGGGAAATATGTTCGGAGTTCCCGATGTTGTTGCTGATAATTTTCTGAAGCTTGCCACAGGTCAGCAGCTTAAAGTTCTGCTTTATCTGCTGCGTTCATCAGGCAGAATCTGCTCAGATGAAGAAATTGCAATGAATACAGGCGTTACTCCCCAGGAAGCCGCTGATGCAGTACTTTTCTGGCAGCAAGCCAATGTTCTGTCTCAGCAGAATATTTCCGCACCTTCCGTCAGCAGCATTATGTCTCCTCCCCAGCCCGTTCAGGTTCAGCCTGCACAAACTGTCCAGCCGCCTGCTGCAATTATTCAGCCTCCAAAGACAATTCCGAAATACAAGCCGCTCTCTCCGTCCGAGATAGCTGATATCATGAAAAATTCATCTGATGTCTCAGAACTTTTCAAGGTTGCTGAATCTATTCTTGGCTCTCTCAGTCATACATATCAGAATATGCTTATCCGTATGTACGACTACCTTGGCATGAAGGTCGAAGTCATCGCAATTCTTCTCACCTACTGCAAAAGCATTGACAAGACCAATCCCGCTTATATAGAAAAAATAGCGTCAGACTGGTCTGAAAATGACATTAATGATATGAACTCTGCACAGAACGAAGTCCAGCGCATCTCCGTTTCCCATGACTACACAGGACAGATCATGCGTATATTTGAGATGAACCGCCGTCCTACCACCAAACAGGCTGAGTTTATCGAACTCTGGCGTACAAACGGCTATGATCTCGAGCTTATACATTATGCCTATGAAAAAACTGTCGAAAAAATAGACAAGCTCAATTTTGACTATCTCAACAAAATTCTCGTTTCATGGCATGAATGCGGATATAAAACTGTCCGTGATGTACAGGATGCCGAAAATGAATATCATGCAAATAAGAAAAATTCACCAAAAACTTCGGAATGCTCCGATATCGACAAGTATAACTTCGTTATCAACAAATTCTAAGGAGAATTATCATGGACAGAGATATCTTTGACAAGGCACAGGCTATTATGAC
>JAKSQT010000179.1 GCA_024403995.1 Ruminococcus sp. | reverse complement strand
ATGATATTCTGTCCGCCGAGGCAGGCGCCGCCTGAAGGCTATGCTGCCTGGCTACCAGCCTATCATACTGCCTTCTCATTGTAAAGTGGCTTTCGCAGCATAAACGCTGGCATATTAATACAGAAAAAGCAGAATTAGCAAACTGCATACTAACTCTGCTCTTCTAAAAAAAATTGAATAAATTAAAAAACTTACACACTTTACTTGACAAACCTGAGATTTGCTCCAATAGCATTTCTCAGGGCTTTATTATTTATCGGTTAAATTTCAGTTCCACAGGATTGGACGGCTTTGATATGCTTCTCCGTTCGCCATATAAACTATCTTCATTCAAGGTCATTACGCCTCATACCTTTCTGCTGATCTCGGCTCTGCTCCTGACGGAGATATTCTTCTATCGTTCGCTGTGCATCAGCAAGCTCACGAGCTTTCTTATCGGTCTGCCGAAACTCAGTGTCCATTGCAGATAGTTCATTGCGAAGTTCCTTGATTTTCTGCTCCAGACTCTCAACTGTCGGAATGCGCCCTGACGGATAAAGCTCCAATATCTTTGCACGAATACGATGTAACCAGTGAAGATCATGTGTCGGAAGAAATCGCTCCGGGACTTCATTCCGCTTGCCTTGAATTTGCGATTGAATGCTTCGTATTCCTCGTCACTTAACCTTACCTGAATACTGTGTTTTCGCTTTGTTTCGTTGCTCATGTTTTCTAAAATCCTTTCTTTTTCTATTTGCAGGGTTTTAGGGGCGCAGCTCCCTGACAAGCGGTGCATTGGTGTACTCAAATCTGTGATTTGTAGTGCAGCTATGCCGAGCTTGCGATTTGTGAACGCTCCTGAACAGCGTATTGCTTTCCGAGCCTGTGGCAAGGTCACTCTTTCTCGATTACGAGAATTAAAGCTGTGTGACTTTTCTCTTTTTCGTCGTTCCCCATAATCAATATAGCGCATAATTTCGACTCAGTCAATAATGAATTTCAAAAAATTGAGATTCTTCAAAAATGACTTTGAA
>JAKSQT010000178.1 GCA_024403995.1 Ruminococcus sp. | reverse complement strand
CACCCGGACACAGTCATAATTGCAGTACATACCTCCTACATATCAAGTTTAGAAGAGGCAAAACGCCTTTTCTCCGTCTGCGACCTTGTCTTTGCCTGTGCATCAAAGTACATCCGCGAGGCAGCATCTGAATACGCATGTGTCCAGGGCGGTGTGGGAGTTCCTGTTTTTGCCGCGAGCAGAAAAGGAAAAATGATAATCCTCGAACGTCTGGCAGAAACAAACGAACCGCTTCTCATAAAGAATATGAAACTTCCTGTCTGCGACATGGGAAAACAGCCGGAGCCGCTTGTCTGAATTCCAAAAATAATATCCCTCTATGAAACGAATACTAAAGTGTGCAGATATTCTGCGTACATTAGGCCCCCGCCCGATCAATATGCGGTCGCATGAAATGAAGGATGGGACAACAGTGTGCGCAACATGCGCTCCCTGCCCGGTCAAAGATGCGCGAGGGTATGCAAAAGCATCCGGTGAACGATATCGGTTAAAGGCAGGGAACATCTCTTCTGATGCGGGTGATTCTTCAGTCGTATCCACTGTTATTTTAATCGGGATTACCATTGCCGTCTGCGCCGCAATTTTAGTATTCTGTCTCGGATTTTTCGGCGGAGAACTGCCGGAAGAAGAGATTCCTGAGATTCTTAAAATCACCAATGTATCACATCTTTCAGGCGAAAAACTCACGTATGCAGGAATTGTGACCTTACGGCATGTCGGAACTGATTCCCTGAAAAATAAAAACTATGGGGCATATCTCTTCATCAACGACGGAAAAACAAAAGTGGTTATAGAAACACTCTATGCTCATGATTTTATTTCAACTCATCACAACTTTGTAAAACTGATCGGAGGTCCCGGCCCCTCAGGCACTACGTGGGGTAAAGGTGAAGAGGGAATTTTTGATTTTTCAAACGGACTCATCATGCCCGATGACGTTATCAGAATTGATATCTTTGAGCGGGAAAGCGGAAAAATAATCAGCAGATCTGAATTTACCGCGCCGAAGGTTTCATAAG
>JAKSQT010000177.1 GCA_024403995.1 Ruminococcus sp. | reverse complement strand
CGCAGTTCTGCCCATGCTCTTTCATTCTTCTTGCCCTGATTATGCTCGGTCGTAAAGCTTAGACCGTTGTATAGATTTGTGTTATTGAAAATCACATGGCAATGCAGGTGTTCTTTGTCGGTATGTACGGCAAGAACATATTGATAATCGCCCTTTAGATAACGGTCACAAAGCTCCTCACCGATCTGCATAGCCTGTTCAGGTGTGACTTCACCGGGGGCAAAGCTCTGAATCATGTGATATGCAAGGATCTGCGTTCGTCCTGTTCCTGTTTCTCTGACATCTCGGAAGTCCTCGGCTGCCCCTCTGTTGTCTGCTCTGCAAGCATAAGACTGGACATATAGACCGTCGAAGGTCTTATCTCCGTTTGTGATATAGCTGAGAGCCGCCCAGTCTGTTGCTTTGATCGTATGGATAGAAGTGTATGCCAAATCTCGTTTACTCCTTTCTTTATCTCGGATATATCCTCGGCATAAATACTGCCTGTGCTGTGCAGCCGTATCAGTATCTGATTGATGTTGCTACCAATGCGTTTCATCAGGCGGTTTGTTTCTGAAATTTCACTGTTATCGGGAGTAATATCAACTCTTGCCCGAACACAATCACGGATATAGTCAGTTTTGTTCTTGTACCCGTACTGTTCGCACTTCACAAGTATGTCCTGCATTTCGGATTCTGTGAAGCGTACATTGAGCGTGTAGGACTTCTTTTCTTTACTGCGTTTCAGGTATTTGCGTTCATCGTTCGTAAGCTCGTCCTCGGACTTGTCAGCAAGGCTTCTGTCAAGGTCGGCTCTGACCTGTTTATCAAGGTTATAATTGATAGCTCCCTCATAGGTCAAGCCGTCTGTTTCAGACGTGAAAATCTTGGGCGGTCTGCCTCTTTTCTTTTTTTCTGTTTCCATTATCATATCTCCTTCTCTTATTATTTTGCGTAAGCAGATTTTTCAAAGGTCTTAGGGAATGTGTCCCTAACAAGCGTTATGTATTTTCGTCCGTGTGCGGCGCAAAATACATTGCTTGCTATTTTTGTTGC
>JAKSQT010000176.1 GCA_024403995.1 Ruminococcus sp. | reverse complement strand
GAATATGGACAAGTACATTTATGATGAAAATAACGGTCTTTGGTACGAGCTGCAAGGCGATTATTACATTCCCTGCCTGACGATTTCAGAGGAAGAACAAAAGCCCATCGGCATGTGGGGGCATCGGCATCTTCGATATATTCGTGAGTGTCGCAAAGGGCTGTATGACAGTCTGCTTCTCAGATGGAAGCTCAACGGCTACCTTGCCGGGCTGAATGAACAGGCAGAGGATATGTTTATTCGGCTGGTAAAAGAGCTTGCCGAAAAGGAAGGTATCACAGAAATGCTCAAAGAAGAAGATCAGACGCTCTGGGTACAGCGAATGAACGTAGTACGGGAATCGGTAACGGAAATCATCAATCATGATCTAATTTACGCATAACAGATGTATGGCGCGGGGAGAAATCTCTTCCGCTATATTATCAAAATCCCGTTTCGCATTTTTGAATTTTGATTGATATTGCGAAATAGTCATAGTATACTTTGGACAACGGAGGGAAATGCCATGAAATTGATTGAGCGTACTTTTTATCTCGACAAACTGAAAGACGTGATGGGAACACCGGATATCAAGGTCATTACCGGCGTACGACGCAGCGGAAAGTCAAAGCTGCTGGAAGCGTTTATGGAATATGTCCGGCAGACAGATACTGATGCTAACATCATACATGTCAATTACAGCTTGAGTGAATATGAGCCGCTGCTTGAGTATCATAAGCTGAATGAGTATGTTGAACAGGCATATCAGGCAGGAAAGACGAACTATATCTTCATTGACGAAGTCCAAATGTGTGAAGGCTTTGAAAAAGCGATCAACAATTTCCACGCTACTGAGAAGTACGATATTTATATCACCGGCTCCAATGCATTTCTTCTCAGCTCTGACCTTGCAACATTGTTTACAGGCAGAACCTTTGAAATTGAGGTCTATCCGTTTTCCTTCGCCGAATTCATGCAATACTATGAGCTTTCGGATCAGTATGCAGCCTTTAATCGTTATCTGACCGAAGGCGGCATGGCCGGATCATTCCTCTATAAGACACCGGAGGCCAAGTACGACTATATCTCTGACGT
>JAKSQT010000175.1 GCA_024403995.1 Ruminococcus sp. | reverse complement strand
CTCAGAAAAAAGGAGTATAAATAATGAATAATCTTAATTGGGACGAATTCAGACAGGTAGTTTCTGACTATGTCGGTGTAGACGCTGACGAAATTACAAGAGATACCGACGTTTATGACGATCTCTATCTTGATTCACTCGGTCTTTTCGGTCTTGGCTCACACATCACCGAGACATATAAGCTCAATATTCCGCTTTCCCTCGTTGCCTCAATAAGCAAAACAGGCGAAATTTTCGACCTGCTCAACGAAAAAGGCACTCCGACAGAGGAATGATATGATATTATTCTTCCTGCCTCATGCAGGAGGTTCAGCTAAAAGTTACAGCTCCTTCAAGCGCTTTCTGCCGAAGGAGCTTAACGTTATCCCGATGGAGCTTTCAGGTCACTTCACACGCTCTGATGAACCCCTGCTGAATGATATACGCTCATGCGTAACTGACCTGCTGAACAAACACGAAAACACGCTTTCTTCCGATGATTATGCCATTTTCGGACACAGCATGGGTACTATCCTTGCTGCCGAGCTTGTACGTCAGGCTAAGATGCGTGGAATTGCAATGCCGAAACATATCTTTCTTTCAGGAAGATGCGCCCCTGATGAGGGTATTCAGTGCTTTAAGAACTCACAGAATGCCTCTGATGAGGAGATAGTCTCATTTTTTTATAAGAACAACGCCGCTGCATCTCCGCTTATTCAGGACGAGGAGCTTATCCGCAGACTCAATCACCTGCTCTGCACGGATGTGCGTATGGCGGACAGTTTCCGTATTACTGCCGATGAAGTGAAATTTGACTGCGATATCACCGTTTTCAATGCCCTTGACGATGTTATGCTCCAAGGCATTGACATGAACGGCTGGCAGCGCTTCACAAACCGCTCCTGCGACGTTATACCTTTCAGCGGCGACCATTTCTACTTCAATCAGCATAAAAAAGAAATATGTAATATAATCACCAAAAAACTCGGATATTAACAAATACAGCCTTCACGGCTGGTTATGCTATACCATTTATTTTTTGAGGGAAACCCTTTTGAAAAAGGGTTCTCCCTCAAACTCCCTTCCTAAAACTTTCAGTATTAG
>JAKSQT010000174.1 GCA_024403995.1 Ruminococcus sp. | reverse complement strand
CTTGATGAAAAATTTGAAAAGAAGTTCCAGCAGAAAAAACAGATTAACAAAATCAGCAGCATCCTAAGACATCCGGTAATGTTCTACATCTCAAGCTACATCCCGTCGGTATTCTTCGGTGCAGTTTTTGCAGCAGCAGTATTCTTTTTCTGGAATCAGGGAATCCTTGCATCTCTCTTTCCCAAATCAACGCCGCTGACGCTTGTATGTCTGGTAATTATTGCCTTCATGCTGCCGATAGCTGCTGCCTACGAAATAAGAAACCGCTATGTTTCCGGCATCGAAAAACAGCTGCCTGAGTTCCTGCGTGAAATCTCAGACATGAGAGATATCGGGATGACTTTGCCGTCAGCCATCAAACTAATCGCAGAAAACAAATCCGGCGTTCTTACATCAGAGCTGAAAATCGTATCAAAGGAGCTGAACTACGGCTCATCTTTGTCCGGTGCTCTTGTGCGGATGGAAAACCGTGTGGGGCTTACGAATGTTAAGCGTTCCATCTCGCTTCTTGTACGTGCCTCTGAGGTCACGGATTTTATTCGTGAAATTTTGGCAATCGCTGTAGGCGATTTGGAGCACTACCTTAAGATGAAGAGCAAACGCTTCTCTGCCTCGTTTGCGTATGTGGCAATCATCTATCTGTCATACGGTATCTTCTTATTCACCGCGTATGTCATTCTTGGTTCCTTCGTCGGAACATTTGAAACGATGCATGTTTCTTTTGACATCGCATCAAGTACGCAGGATATGTTTATCATCTCAATTATTCTTGCAACATTTTCCGGCATCATGGCAGGTCAGATGGCATCGAATACCCCGCTTGCCGGTCTGAAACACTCGATGATTATGCTTATTATTGCTATTGTTATCTTCGTCTTTATCCTCTGAGGTATTATACATGAAACAAAACCGTATGCGAAAACAAACAGGAAAAATATCTCTGAAAAGAACTATCGCTTTGAAAAAGGATGACGGAGTTTCAAGTGTTGTAGGCGAGATGCTGCTTTTAGCAATCGGCGTTATTCTTGTCGCGGTCTTTGCGACGTCACTTATGGGGCTTCTTCCAAGCGACAGAGATGACCATGTCGATGTGGCGATGAAGACTGATCTATCGAATCA
>JAKSQT010000173.1 GCA_024403995.1 Ruminococcus sp. | reverse complement strand
AACTGATGACCGCTTTTGCTTGGTTTGGAAATTCTGCTACAGGTTTTCATAATAATGTAAAATATATTGAAAAGTTCTTTGAGTATGTTGATATTCCTACTGAAATGCATTACGGCACAATCCCGACTGAAAAGCGCAGCGACAACATTTACGACATAGAATTTCATAATGTCAGCTTCAGATATCCGCACTCTGATGTTTACGCAATTAAGAATCTTTCGTTCAAATTCAAGGTCGGTGAAAAGGTTGCGGTTGTCGGTATGAATGGCAGCGGCAAAACCACGATGATAAAACTGCTGTGCAGGCTTTACGACCCCACAGAGGGATATATCACTCTCAACGGAATTGATATTACAAAATACGATTACGAGGATTATCTTGCGCTGTTCTCCGTCGTCTTTCAGGACTTCCGTCTGTTCTCATTCTCATTGGGCGAAAATGTTGCCTGCACACAGAATTATGACGATGATAAGGTTCTTTCCTGTCTTAATATAGCAGGTATGAAAGAAAGAGTATCATCACTTACCGACGGACTTAAATCCGTTATTTATAAGGACTTTGACGAAAACGGAATAGAAATATCGGGTGGCGAAGCGCAGAAAATCGCCATAGCAAGAGCATTGTATAAGGACGCACCGTTTGTAATTCTTGATGAGCCGACAGCCTCCCTTGACCCGATTGCGGAGTATGAGATATACTCTCGTTTCAACGATATGGTCGAGAATAAAACGGCAGTTTATATCTCGCACCGCCTGTCATCCTGCCGTTTCTGTGACAAAATCGCCGTCTTCCATGAGGGCGAAATTATTCAGTTCGGCTCCCACGAAGACCTGCTGAAAGATACAAATGGAAAATACTATGAGCTTTGGAACGCTCAGGCACAGTATTATACAGATAATGCAGAATCACAGGCAGGATAAATTGATTTAAGTCCCATTATCCGTACTTTACTCGGTCTTGCTGTAAATTCAGTCTTGTAAATGCTTTTTCGGCATGGTAATATCATTTTGAAAGAGGTGATATTATGGGATTCAGAAAGGCGAAATACACTGCGGAGCAGATAAAAGAAATCAAGGATGTTTTCATAAAAAATGATATAACAGACGGTTACCCGTTAAAGCC
>JAKSQT010000172.1 GCA_024403995.1 Ruminococcus sp. | reverse complement strand
GTGAATAGGGCTGCGATTTGCGTTTCTCGATTTGCGCAGATTTGCGGTTTCTTTGACAGTTTACGCCGACCAAATCAACTGTTTCTATTTCAAAATAAGGGGCTGAATAGCTACATTAATTCAAAACAATAACCCCAACTCGTTTCAAAAACAGACCAAAGGGAAAGATAGATTACTTCCCCTGCATCTTTTTCTCAGCTTCAGATTTACATTCGCGGGCGCGGTCAATTAAATCGCGGCGGTTTTCTCCCGCGCAGGAAAGACACTGATTAAATGCAGCAACCGCTTCCTCATACTGTTCAAGCATCAGCAGTTCATAACCTTTGTTAAAGAGAGCATCAGCATCATTCGGGCGGGCGATTAAAACACGGCGGAAGCAGTCGTATGCTTTTTTGTGGTCGCCTAAAATACTCAAAGAAAGACCTTTGTTGTTCATAGCACCAGTCATAGACCGCTCAAACTTCAGCGCCTTGTCAAAACATCTGACCGCTTCTTCATGGTCGCCAAGTTTTGCAAGAGCATTTCCGCAGTTGAAGTGCCCAACAGGGTTTCCCGGGGCAATCTCGATAGATGCATGATAGCAGTTAACAGCATCGCGGTATTTTCCTGCGGCATAGAGAAACTCCGCACGGTTAAACCAGTGTTCCGGTGCTCTTGGTTCTATCTTACAGATTTTAGCCATGATGGCGTCAGCCTCTTTATACTGCTTTTTCCGTGCGAGAATACGGGCATGACTTGTCATATACACAACATCATCCGGCGACAAGGCGAGTGCTTTTAAGAAATATTCATCCGCTTCATCAAATCGTGAAAAAGATGCTAAGGCATCTCCTTTGTTGTGATAATAGACTGCTGTATCCGGACGAAGTGAAATCGCCATATCATACGCTGCAAGCGATGCTTCTTCGCGCTTTAAAATGGCCAGCATCCGGCCCTTTTCATGCCATGCAGCAGGATTTTTTGGATCTGCTTTCAGAGCTTCATCAAGACAGTGCAAAGCCCCGGAATAGTTATTCCTGCGCATAAACGCTGCTGCATTTGAAAGCCACATGGCTGAATCTGCTGATGATACCTTTGATGAGGTTTCTTTAGCCTCTTTTTTTCTGCTGAATAATCCCATAATCAGTGCTGCCTGAGCTTCTGCTCA
>JAKSQT010000171.1 GCA_024403995.1 Ruminococcus sp. | reverse complement strand
TTTCTGATAATATCCGAGAATATTTCAGCTATCTTTTTTGCATTGCAAAGCTGAGCGTCTGCGAAGCCGACTTTGCCGTATTTTATTGCGCCTCCGAGACGGAATGCAGGCTCAAGTTTCGGATAATTCCGTGAAACATCACCGATTCCCTGTGGAGCGATAAGCTTAATCGGCTTCTCAACGATACTTCCGTCCGCAAGTCTGACGGAAGCGGGATAAGGCTCTTTTGAAAGGCGGTTTAAAACATTGTTCATATCCTCAACAACATGAAGAAATGTATTCTTTTCCTGGCCCACGCCGATAAGCATAATATAACCGTTCTGACTTATAAGGCTTCCGAGACAGCCCCTCGGATCGGATGAAGATACAAGTGAATTGTCAAGAGAAGCAAATGCCGCAGCCTTTTCATCATCACCGAAAATTGCAAGGGAATGTGTCGGATTTATGGTGCGATGAACATTTTTATAGGTTGAGGCAATTCTCGGCAGGGTACCGATGCAGACATCGTTTGAGCGGACGTCAAGTGTTATCTGACCGCTGCCGCCGCAGCGGTGCCATGTATGAGTCGGTATGCAGAGCAGACCGCCGTCGGAGGTTACATATTCAATGAGCATGTCAAGAAAGCCTTCGCCTCTGCCTTTGACCTCGCCGATTGCCTTCAGTGAAGTGTGGACTGTAACGGGCTTATCTGTCGGCACGCCCAACGAGTGCAGTTGACTGAAGATTTCTTCTTTTGAAAATATATGTGGCATTATTGTTCTCCTTTCAGCCCCTGTGTAATTGGCTGCACTTTCAGTATAACATTTATATATCGTTTTCGCAAGAATTTACAGGCAGCAGTTCTCTTGTTTTTCTGTTTAAAAAATATAATTAAGAACTGAAAGAAAAATATCATATAGAAACTAAAAGCAAAATCCGATCTCATGCGAGGTCGGATTTTCATACAATATTTTGATTTAAGTGAAGCTGACCACCCGCTGTGCGTCAAGGACAGCTTTGTTCCAGCATTTTGTTTTTGTCGGTTTCTTCGGGTAACAGTCATATATGCCTGCTACTATATCTTTTGTTCCGACAGTATCTGCCGAGGCTCCAACCCATTGCTTAACCTGGTTAATCTGATACGTTGTATTTTTGTCCGCATTCCACAGCCACTG
>JAKSQT010000170.1 GCA_024403995.1 Ruminococcus sp. | reverse complement strand
AAAGCTCGTATATCAATTCCTTTCACTATGACAGCAGAGATGCTGTCGGGAGTATCCGCCCTGAGTGACGGGTATTGCCAATAACAACTCTGAATACGCCTGTTCCTATTCTCTACTTTAAATGTAGTATCCGGACTTCGGTCTGGATACTGCCCCGAAAGGGAGATATGAAAAAATAAAATATCTGTCATCACAGACAGAGTAAAGGAGGTGCATAAAAATGAACGAAATCATGATCACCGTCAACTTTGATGATGAAAAGCCGACGGTCAGCGGCAGAGAACTTCATGAAGCATTGATGGTCACCACCCCATATCACAAGTGGTTTCCAAGAATGTGCGAATATGGATTCACTGAGGGCAGAGATTTCAACTTGGACAAAAATGTCCGAGTTCAAAATGAAGGATGCCGAAGTGTTGCAAGAGAATTGATTGATCACAGACTGACTATTAATATGGCGAAAGAGTTGTGTATGATTCAGCGTACCGAAATCGGTAAACGCTGTCGGGAATATTTCCTTGAAATCGAACGGAAATGGAATAGTCCTGATGCAATTCTTGCAAGGGCCTTGCTGATCGCTAATCATCAGCTTCAGCTTGTAAAGTGTGAAAACACCAAGCTCCTTGAAGAAAACACTGAACAGGCTGAGAAAATCAAAGGTATGCTCCCGAAGGCTTCATATTATGACTATGTGCTGAATGCAGAGGGGCTGATGCCGATCAGCACGATTGCAAAGGATTATGGCAAATCTGCGATATGGCTGAATAAGTGGCTTCACGAGCAAGGAATTCAGTACAAGCAAGGAAGAGTCTGGCTGTTATATCAGAAATATGCTGACATGGGATATGTAAAGAGCAAGACCTTCACGGTATCTGATGAGAACGGTAATCCAAATGCGAAACTTCACTTCTGCTGGACTCAAAAAGGTCGGCTTTTCATCTATGAATTGCTGAAAGAGCATGGCATTCTTCCTCTGATCGAGAGAAACGGCAGCGAAACATAAATTTTCTTCTTTTGAAAGACGGCTGATGTGCCGTCGGGAGCTTCTGCTTCTCGAAGTAGGAGCTGCCAACAGTACATCAACTTTTGGGCATAAAAATAACTGACAGATGATGTATTTACAGCACCTTGAAAACTGAATATGAAACATCAACGCTATTTTGTTTTCT
>JAKSQT010000017.1 GCA_024403995.1 Ruminococcus sp. | reverse complement strand
AGTCAACACCAATCGGTGAAGTAACAACAACAGAGTCAACACCAATCGGTGAAGTGACAACAACAGAGTCAACACCAATCGGTGAAGTAACAACAACAGAGTCAACACCTATTGAAACAACTGCTGTTGTAACTGCTGTTAAGTCAGTTTATGTAAAGGCTGATACAACATATGCATTCTACTACAACACAGAGAAGGCATTCGATAAGGCTCAGATAAAGGGCGCTGAACTCCACATCGTTTACGAGAAGTGGACAGAAGATGCTACAGGCGCTAAGCTTGATACAACTACATACGAAGAAACAAAGGACATCTCAGGTTCAGTTGATTTCGCAACAACACCTGATAAGGCATACACAACAGAACAGGGCGTATTCCTCTACAACATCAGCCTCGCTTACACAGGTGAAGCAATCAATGATGCAGAAGGAAAGGCTATCATCAGCGCAGGCGACCTCCTCAAGAATGAAGACGGTTCAATCGCTTCAGCTCAGGCTTATATCGGCATGAAGGGCGATACAAACCTCGATAAGATAGTAGACTCACGTGATGCTTCTGCAATCCTCATCTACTATGTAACATCTTCAACAGAAGGTCAGACAGCTGACACTGTTAAGCTCACAACAAGCGAACTTGCTGACTCAGCATCATCTGTATACGATCAGTTTGCTGCATTCCTCAGCGACGTTAAGTTCGATAAGGAAACATCAAGATACGCTAAGAAGTCTGAAAAGACTATCGACTCTCGTGATGCATCAGCAATCCTCTCATTCTATGCAAGATCAATGACAGAGCAGTATTCAGAAATGGCTAAGAATGATGCAGACAAGCTCTGGGACATCGCAACAGGCAAGACTGTTGAAGAACAGCCGGCTGAAGAAGCTCCTGAAGAGGGCTGATCAATTTAATCAATGTTTGTAACTGCCGTCGGAAACGGCGGCAGGAAACATAAAAATTACAAATCTATATTAATTATCTGAAAGGAAATAATAACAATGAACAAGAATACTTTTAAAAGAGCTATGTCCGCTGTTGCTGTATCAGCTTTAGCTCTTTCCGTAAGCAGCGTTACAGCTTTCGCAGCACTTGAAAACAAGGGCGTAGAATATCCGGGTTCAGCTGACGGCGCTACAATCAAGCCGGTTGTTACAGCTGCAAACGTAACTGATGCAAAGCCAGGCGATAAGGTTAAGATTACATTCTCAATCGCTGGTGACGGTGTTAACCAGGCTTACGCTTCAACAGGTTTCCACGTTTACTGGGACAGCGCTCTTAAGTTAGAAAAGAACGAAGACGGCGAACTCATCACTGCTGAGGCTGGTTTACTCAAGTTAGCTCCTACAGTTGTTGAAAACGGCAACGGTGTTGTTATCGCTACAGCTGCTGATTCAAACAAGGGTAAGACAGGCGAATTCTTCTCACTCGAATTCACAGTTCCGGCTGATGCTGCTCCTGGCACAGTTTACCCAATCGATATCTGCTATCAGCAGGACGACACAAAGGGTGACCTCTTCACAGATGCTACAGATACAGAGGCTGGTAAGCTCATGCAGGCTTACTTCTTCACAAAGGGTATCTATTCTTCACAGAATCCAAACCCGGATGCAAACCTTGCAGGTTTTGAGTTTGCTGATGCATACATCAAGGTTGCAGGTGAAACAACTACAACAACAGCTCCAATCACAACTACAACAACAGCTCCAATCACAACAACAACAACAGCTCCAATCACAACAACAACAACAAGCGAAATCACAACAACATCTACAACAACATCTACAACAACATCTACATCAACATCTACAACAACTAAGGCTGCAACAACAACTAAGAAGACAACAACTAAGAACGCTTCTGGTGCAACTCCAACTGGCGTAACAGGTGTTGGCGCAGCAGTTGCAGGTCTTGCAATCGCTGTTGGTACAGCATTCGCTCTCAAGAAGAAGGAAGACTAATTTAGTCTGAAATCTGACTGAATAAATCAAGGCTCTCCATTTCGGAGAGCCTTTTTATTATATGAGCACTATCGCCAAAAGGGGAGAGTGTTTCAGTATTTTTTTTCAGGCGGGACATAGTTTACGCCGCCCCAGCCGTCTATATTGGCACGCTTCATTGCACCGAATATCCTGTCCTTGAAGCCGTGGTCGCTCTGTTCCATGTCGTGTATGAAATCCTTGGTGCGCTGTCTGTTGGTATGACCGTCCGCAGGGCATTTTGACTTGACTATAGGCAGATCATTCTTGTGGGCAGCACGGGTTATTTCCTTTTCGGGAGCAAATACAAGCGGTCTTATCAGAGTTATGTCACGGCGTGAGAGATAGTTCGTAGGCTGAAAACAACCAATTCTGCCTTCGGTGAAAAGGTTCATCATAAATGTTTCAACTGCGTCGTCATAGTTGTGACCGAGTGCAATCTTGTTGCACCCGTAGTCCTTCGTTGCGCTGTGAAGTGCCCCACGTCTCATTCTTGCACACAAACTGCACGGGTTAGTCTCCTGTCTGATATCAAAAACGATTTCGCCTATCTGTGTCTGAATTACGTGATATTCAATATTGTTTTCCTCACAGAGTCTGGCAATTGCCGAATAGTCGCCCTTTTCACCGTTGAAACCCGGATCGAGCGTAACTCCTACAAGTTCATAGTCAATGCCGATAAAACGTCTGAGGAGCGACAGACCGAGCAGCATTACAACGCTGTCCTTGCCGCCCGAAACACCGACACATATCCTGTCACCATCATGGATAAGGTCATATTCTGCGATAGCTTTTCGCATATAGCCGAGAATTTTCTGCATATTTGCCTCCAAAAAAAATATAAACGGCGAAGCCGCATAATATTGCGGGGTCAAGGGGTGCGGGTGTTCGGTGAACACCTCTGCGAAGCAGTAAACCGAGTGAAGCAATGGTTTACGGATTGTCCGAAGTTATACCCCTCGCCTTGACCGAGAAATAATGTAACGCATTCATTATACCACATTAAAAAGAAATATGCAAGATATCTTGAAAAACAGCATGAAATGTAGTATAATGTATTTATTAAATTGAAAAGAGAGGTAATTATGTCACAAGTTGTTATTGCATTGCTTTTTGCTGCCGGTATTCTTGCAGTGATCGGCATTGTTGGTCTGATTCTGTTCCTTTTCAATAAAAAGGCATTTTTTACGGCATTGTCTTTTTTCGTAAAGGACGCAGGAAAAGCTGAGGACGGCGATATGAAGCTCGATCTGGTCAAAGAGCCTGAAAAGAAAGTTCAGAAAAGCCGCAGCTATTCAAAAGGTGAAGTCTGCACCCTCGTAAGCAAGAGCGACGACAGACTTAGAACTATTGATAATCTCGGAATTGAAAAAATTACTGACGCATACTACGAACTTGTATTCCTTAACAGAAAAAAAGAACAGATAGTCATCGCCTGTTCTGAAACAGCCTACGAAAGTATCCCTTTCGATAAGGAAGGCTCTCTCCTCTACAGAAGAAACACTCTTGTACGTTTCAAATATCTTGAAAAAAAAGACGAAATTATCATAAACAATTAAGGCGGCGCTTGCCGCCGTATTTTGTTAATCAGGAGGAAATATGGTTTCATTTAACAATGACTGGGACGAACTGCTGAAAGACGAATTCAACAAGGATTATTACCTGAAATTAAGGCAGACACTTATCAATGAGTACAGAACACAGCGTATTTTTCCTAATATGTACGATATTTTCAACGCCATGAAACTAACTTCCTATGATGATGTGAAGTGCGTTATCATCGGTCAGGATCCATATCACGGTGAAGGTCAGGCTCATGGTCTGAGCTTTTCTGTCCGCAAGGGCATTGCTCCGCCACCGTCTCTCGTTAATATCTTCAAGGAGATCCAAAGCGACGTGGGTATAAATAATCTTGGAAAACACGGTGAGCTTACCAAATGGGCACAGAGCGGTGTTCTGCTCCTCAATTCCGTGCTGACTGTCCGTGCAGATCAGGCAAGAAGTCACCACGGTCTCGGCTGGGAAAATTTCACCACAGATGTCATAAAGCTGCTTAATGAGCGTGAAAAGCCTATGGTTTTCATGCTCTGGGGCGGAGATGCCAAGGCTAAACAGCAATTTATCACTAATCCAAATCATCTTGTACTGAAAGCTGCTCATCCAAGTCCGCTTTCGGCATATAACGGCTTTTTCGGCTGCAAACATTTTTCACAGGCCAACGATTTCCTGCGTGCCAACGGTATGACGGAAATCGACTGGAGCATCGACTAACGGAGGTAATTATGAGCGTAAAAGATTTATTCAAAGATAAAACAGTATTTTCATTTGAGGTTTTCCCTCCCAAAAAAACAAGCCCGATAGATGTGGTATACAAGACACTTGATGAACTTCAGGACCTTAAACCTGACTTTATCAGCGTAACTTTCAGCGCAGGCGGCAGCAGCAATAATACATATGCTCTTGATATCGCCTCAAGAATAAAAAACAGCGGCATCACACCGATGATACATCTCCCCTGCATCAACTATACGAAAGAGGAGATAACCGAAACACTCTCGCAGATAAAGGAACGTTGCATCGAGAACATTCTTGCTCTGCGTGGCGACCTGAACCCCGATATACCGCCGAAAACTGACTTTCGCTATGCAAGTGACCTTGTAGAATTCATCAGACAGTACGGCGATTTTGATATCGCAGGTGCTTGCTATCCCGAGGTTCATCCCGATGCAGATTCAATGGTAGACGATATCCGCAACCTGAAAAAGAAGGTCGATGCAGGTACTTCACACCTCATTACACAGCTTTTCTTTGACAACGACTGCTTCTATTCATTCAGGGAAAAGGCTGAACTTGCAGGTATTGACGTGCCTATCGAGGCAGGGATCATGCCTGTTGTCAATAAAAAGCAGATAGAGCGTATGGTTACGACCTGCGGCGCAAGTCTGCCGGCTAAATTCGTCCGCATTATGAATAAATATGAGGATAATCCCGAGGCTCTCCGTGATGCAGGCATCGCTTATGCTATCAATCAGATAGTTGACCTCGTTGCAAGCGGAGTGGACGGAATACACCTCTATACCATGAATAATGCCTATGTTGCCCGCAAAATAAGCGAGGCTGTTTCAGGCATAATCAACGTAAAATGAAACTTGACCTGATATCAACATCCGAGGCTGCCCGTTATATGGGCGTGAAAGGTGAGCCTGACGATGCAGTTGCAGAGCTGCTTGACAAGGCTGAAAAACTCGTCCGTGAAAAGCTTTCACCGAATTACGTTTGCAGAGAGACATCTGTTGAGCTTACCGAGGACGGTGTAAAGCTTGGCTGTATGGATAAGCTGCTCGTCGGAAAAAGCCTCAGAAAGCATCTTGAAGGCTGTGACAGGGCAATTCTGCTTGCGGCTACTCTTTCCGCAGATGCCGACAAGCTGATTCGTCAGGCTGCTGTTGAGAATATGGCGTTTTCACTTGCGGTTGACTGCATTTGCAGCGCCGCTGTGGAACAGGTCTGCGATAAAGCCGAGGAGGAGATTTTCGCTGACAGGCAGAATTTATACCGTACATGGCGTTTCAGTCCGGGCTACGGCGATCTGCCGATAGATATTCAAGGGGATATTCTGAACGCTCTGAATGCTCAAAGACGTATAGGTCTTACAGTTACAGAGAGCTGTCTGCTCGTTCCGACAAAGTCTGTCACCGCAATTATCGGTATATCTTCAAATCCGATTTCCAAAGGAGAAAAAGGCTGTGCTGTATGTTCAAGAAGGGACAGCTGTATATACTCGAAAAACAATTTAAAAAATTGCTGCCATTAAGTTTGACTATTTGACCATATAAGACATTTCAACGGAGACAAAATACTTTGCCTCCGTTTACAATTTGTCCATAACGTATATAGTTTATGTATTATTGTGACTATTTTGGGCACAAATTTCTATTTATTTTGAATATTGACATGGTGCTCGATAAAATGTTATAATTAGATAACGTATACAGAATATACTATAGCTGTAACCTTTTATACAGTATAGTGAATTAACAAAATGGCGTGCTCCCTGTTACGCCGCTCCTTCGGTTTATTTTGATAAGGAGTAATGAATATGAAGAAAATAAAGTTTTTTGTTTCGGCATTGCTGATAACCGCAATGTCTATGTCAATTATTTCATGCAGCAGCAGTAAGGAGGGTAAAGATAATTCATCTAAAAAAGAACTCGATTCCTCGGTGAGAGAAGAAATACACCAGAATGCCGAGAATACCGACCTTCTGACAGGTGAACTTGAAAATAAAAAAATCAAATGGCTTTCCGACTGGGATATAAACCCCGACGGCACAGGCAAGAACGTTCCGACAGAACTGGCTGTTTTTCAGGAAAGATACGGCGGAGAGATCGAATACTACCGGACTACGTTTGAAAACAGATATGACGATCTGGCTAAGTATATCAGCTCGGGAGAAGGCATAGACTTCTTCTATGCAGGCAATTTCGACGCTTTTCCTAAAGGTGCGATACGTGATATGTTTGTTCCCGTTGACGATTATATCGACTTTTCTTCCCCGCTTTGGGAGGACATCAGGGATATAAATGACAGCCTGATGTGGAACGGCAAACACTATATGGTCGGCGTTGAAGCTACCGGCGACAAGGTTGCTGTTGTCTATAACAGAAAAACTATCGCAGAGGCGGGACTGGATGACCCAAAAGACCTCTACGACAGCGGCAATTGGAACTGGGATACTTTTACGGATATGCTTGAAAATTTCTGCGATCCCGAAAATCAGCGCTACGGTATAGACGGCTGGTGGTTTGAATTTGGACTTCTTGATACTACGGGCGCATCTCCTGTGGCTCTTGAGGACGGCAAACTTATCAATAATCTCAGTGATCCTTCAATTGAACGAGCGGAAAATCTCCTGTATGACCTTTATCAGAATAACTGCATTGCTATCGGTGCGGGAGATTTTGGCTGGGAAACCAAGCCTTCCTATATAGGCGAAGGGAAGACTCTATTCTATCCTGTCGGACTCTATGAGTTCTATCAGGAAAAAGAAAAATGGACTCAGAAATTCGGCGAGGATGTTTTCTTCGTTCCAATGCCGAAAGACCCTGAGTCTGATGAATATTATATCCCGACGGGACTTAATTCCTATGTGTTTGTAAATGGCGGACAAAATCCCGAGGGTGTTGCAAAATTCCTCGAATGCAAGCGGTTTACGCTTCTTGACGAGAAAACAAAGGAGGTCGGCGATCAGCAGTTCAGAGACGACTTCGGATGGACAGACGAAATGCTTGAGATGAAGGATGAACTTCTCAGGCTCGCTTCCGAAAATCCTATGGTCGATCTTTCAACAGGAGTTTCAGATGACTGCGGTGAAGTACTTGATAACGGCATGAGAGTGGCTGCAAGAGGTACACCGTGGAACGAAACATATGAATCAATTAACTCGGTTATAGACAAATTCATTGAAGAAATAAATAGTAAAGAGAAATAAAGAAAAAATAGTGGCATCATTTATGGAGTGTGATGCCAAGGTGGAGTATATTTGAAGAATGAAGGTATGTTTATATGTTAGTTAATTTATTGCGCAGAGAGAAAAGGGGGCTTTCGTTTATGGAGACAGCTCTTGTAACCGGCGGCAGTGGGCTTATAGGCAAGCACATCGTCTCAGGTCTTCTCAAAAAAGGATATGCAGTAATATCAGTAGATAAAGAAGATGATGGATATAATGATGGTAAACCAAATTATCAATTCGTAAAGTCTGAAGTTACAGACAGAAATAAACTGGCTGAAATTTTTCAGAACAACGAGATAGATCTCCTTGTTCATGCGGCTTGTACGGTTGATAATGACCTCGGCCCAACAGTAACCGAAAAAGAGATAAAGGAATCAGCTCAGGTCGATTCGTTCCTTTATCGCTATGCTATGACTGAGAAAGTACATAAAATAGTGCTCCTCAGTACGGATCAGGTTTATGATTTCCCGAAATCAAGAGAGCCTATCCGTGAAGATGATGACCTGAAGATCACAACAAACTATGCTTCAATGAAATATGCGGCTGAAAAAGCTCTGATAACCGAAGTTCAATATAATGAACTGAAAAAAGATCCCGGGGATGCATCCTCAGTCTGTTGTATTGCTCGTTATTCACCGATCTATACACTTGATTATACGGATAATCTCATGGCTAAACTCAAAGACCCAAAGGACGGCGAATTGTTTATAGCCGGCAGGGGACAGTATGGCTTCCAGATGTGCTGTCTGCATAATCTTATTGATTTTATTCTTTGTTTTGCAACATCTGCCGATGACCAGTCTTATGCAGGAATTTACAACGTAAGCGATAAACTTCTGACTACTGCGGCTGATATCATTGGATTTATGAGAGAAAATCACCATCTCGGTACTGTCGCTCAAAAAAATCCAATGGCTGTTATTGCTAAGCTGAAAGGTCTGTTTACCGGAAATAAGCAGGACGAGAAAACGAATTATCGCTATCTCGATGTCACTAAGCTTGAAAATAATAATATGCTCGACAATACAAGAGCATCTAAGCTTGTGAATTTCCGCTGGGATATTCATAATACAACGTAATAATAAAAGCCCGCTCTGTATGCGTTTTTTTCAGAATTTATACAGGTTGATTATTGATGGCAAACCTTTCCTCAGAAAGGTTTGCCCCGATAAACAGCATGAATATATTCAGTAAGAGTCACATACAAAGTGGGCTTTAAGGCAACACCGCACAATCTTTGTGCGGTGTTGCCTTAATTATTCGATTACAGTATAATTATCGGCGGCGTTTTCTTTTGTGGCGTATTCGCTTACGCTCAGGACTTTAACTTTGAGGGGGCGTGTACCCATGTTTATTTCGATGATATCGCCCACCTTAACGTCATATGAAGCACGGGCTGTCTTGCCGTTTACGACGATTTTATCGGCATCGCAGGCTTCATTTGCAACGGTTCTGCGCTTGATAAGTCTTGTGACTTTAAGATATTTGTCAAGTCTCATAAAAATACTTCCTTATAATTGTAAAAAAGGGACAGATGACTGTCCCTTATTTTTATGCTTATTACTTGTTAACAGCTTCCTTGAGTGATCTGCCGGCTTTGAATGCAGGTGCCTTGCATGGAGGGCAAGTCATCTTAGCCTTTGTCTTAGGATTGATGCAGGTCTTTTCGCCTCTCTCACGAACCTCGAAAGTACCGAAGCCTGTGATAGAAACCTTATCACCATTTTCGAGAGCTTCCTGAATTGCTGCGAGAGTAGCCTCGAGAGCAGCAGCAGCGTCCTTCTTTGTGCAGTTTGCCTTGTCTGCAATTGAATTGATAAGTTCAGTTTTAGTCATTGTTTTTATCCTCCGTTTTTATAATATTTTTTGCTTTATCCCAGTATAAATCGAGTTGTTCAATGGGGAGAGACTTCATGTCGATGCCCTCGTCTCTTACAAGGTTTTCGGTGATCGTAAAGCGACTGATGAATTTTTCAGTTGCTGATTTAAGAGCAAGTTCGGCATCTACGCCGAGATGTCTTGCTGCATTGACACAGGAAAACAGCAGATCGCCCAGTTCTTCCTCGATATCAGCCTTATTTCCGCCTGCGACAGCGGCATCAAGCTCGGCTTTTTCGTTGGAAATACAGGCAATAGCGTCCTCGGCACATCTGAAATCCATACCGGCTCTCATAGCACGTTTGCCGACCTTCTGTGCTCTCATAAGAGCAGGGAGAGATTTTGCAACGCTGTTGAGTGTATCGGCATAGGTTTCCTGTCCCTTGGTCTCCATTTTGATAGCGTCCCAGTTTTTAAGGACCTGATCTGTTGTATCGGCTGTGATATCGCCGAAAACGTGCGGATGACGAATGATCAGCTTTTTGCATACTTCGTCGCAGACATCATCAAATCTGAAATGCTCTGCTTCTTCCTCAATTCTGCAATGAAAAACGACCTGAAGGAGAACGTCGCCAAGTTCTTCACGCAGAAGATCGGTATCTTCGAGATCGATAGCCTCGATGACCTCGCAGGTTTCCTCGATGAAATCGCTTTTGATTGATTTGTGAGTTTGTTCCCTGTCCCACGGACAGCCGCCCTCACCACGGAGCAGACGCATGATATCGAGCAGATCGTCGATATTATAGCGTTCTTTAAGCTGATAATCGACCATAACGGACACTCCCTTAAAGATAACTGATTAGGAATGCACGCAGAGTGGTGTTCTCTGCCATGCTTTAATATAATACAATAAATTTCGCCAAAAAGCAACCTATTTCAATATTTTTGTAAGTAGGAACTAAGAATACCAAAATAGTGATGCTATTTTGTTGATTTTGCTGTATGATTATGTTCTGTCTACAAAGCCGACCTTGCGGTAAACCTTAGAAACGATGCGCTGTGAATATCTGAGAGCTTTTTCAGCACCCTCGGTATAGCACTTTTTGAGGTATTCCTTGTCAGCGCTGAGACGTGCAAATTCTGTACGTACAGGCTCAAGGTGGTCAGCAACAGCCTCACCTACGGCAAGCTTGAAGTCACCATAGCCCTTGCCTGCAAATTCGCTTTCGATAGCGGCGAAGTCCTTGCCTGTGATGGTAGAGTAGATGGTCATAAGGTTATTTATGCCGTCCTTGCCTTCACGGTAGCATATTTCTGCATCGCTGTCTGTAACAGCACGCTTGAATTTGCGGATTATAGTATCCTTATCATCGAGTATAAGAATGCAGGCATTCGGATTTTCGTCCGATTTAGACATTTTCTTGGTAGGTTCCTGAAGTGACATGACCTTAGCGCCGATCTCCTGAATATAAGGTTCAGGGAGAGTGAAGAAATCGCCGTAGCGCTGATTGAAACGCTGTGCTATATTTCTTGCAAGTTCAAGGTGCTGTTTCTGGTCGATGCCGACAGGTACGAGGTCAGCGTTATATGCAAGGATATCGGCAGCCATAAGTGACGGATAAGTAAACAGACCTGCGTTTACATCGTCAGGGTGGCGCTGGCTCTTATCCTTGAACTGAGTCATACGTGAAAGCTCGCCAAACTGTGTATTGCAGCAGAGTATCCAGTTAAGCTCTGCATGAGTTTTAACGTGGCTCTGGATGAAAAGTATAGACTTTTCCGGATCAACGCCGCAAGCCATGAGAAGCGCATAGGAATTCATGGTGTTCTGTCTGAGCTTGACAGGATCCTGACGGACGGTGATAGCGTGCATATCAACAACGCAGTAGATGCAGTTATACTGATCCTGCAAAGGACCCCAGTTGCGTACTGCGCCGATGTAGTTGCCGAGAGTGAATGTGCCTGTTGGCTGGATACCGCTGAAAATTAACTTTTTATCTTCCATCTGAACTGTTGCTCCTTACTTTGCAGCAGCCATGCGATTTGCAGCATCGTCCTTGAGCTGGCAGTTTCTTATCTCGCTGAGAACACGCTGGTACATTACATAGAATGAGCGGAGTTCAGGCTCGTCCTCCGGAATAAATCCTGCGGCAAGTTCCTTCTTGTAAACGCCGTTTCTTGTGAGGAGGAAGATATTGTTGGTTCTGCCCTTTGGAAGGTCATATTTCTTGGTCTTTTCGCACTTGCTGAGTATCTGACCTGCGTTTGCAACGAGGGTATGAGCAGCCTGTACGAGGTTTCTGTACTTCTGTGAAGCACCTGTATACTCACCGCCGTTGTTGAAGTAGATATTTGCAGCGCCGTTGATGAAGCAAACCATAGTTGTGAGGATTTCACTGGTCATCGGTATATCAATAACAACGCCGAAAACCTGATCCTTCTTGAAGTTTGCGTTGAAGTACTGGGGCGGGAAGTTGATAGCCTGACCTCTTGTCATTAAGTATTTCTGAGTGACATTATATCTGTCTGTAGCTCTGTTTGGCATAATAAAATTTTCCTTTCATTTAAATCGATCAATCGAGCATTTCCCGTGTCATTCTGCCGAGAATTTCCATGCCCTTCTTAATATTTTCATTTGTTGGTGTTGAATAGTTGAGTCTGAATGAGTGGCTTACATCGTTTTCGCTTATGCTGAACGAGTTGCCCGGAACGATAGCGATCTTATATTCCTGAACGGCTCTTGTGCAGAAAGCGTTCATATCGCAGTCATCCGGGAGAGTACACCAGATAAACAGACCGCCCTGTGGTTTGATGTAGCTTATCTTCTTTGAGAAGCCGTTATCGATGTATGAGCACATAAGGTCACATTTTTCCCTGTATATGTCACGGAGGCGGTTGAAGTGAGCCTCACGGTCAACAGTGCTCATGAAACGGTGTGAAACGACCTGTGCCCAGATATTTGAGTGAACGTCAGATACCTGTTTGCAGACAACGATCTTCTGGATTATCGGAGCAGGAGCAGAAACATATCCTGTACGGAAACCTGAAGAAATGAGCTTTGAGAATGTGCTGGAGTAGATTACTCTGCCCTCTGTGTCGAGGCTCTTTATTGTCGGAACATTTTCGCCGGCAAATCTGAGTTCGCCGTATGGATCGTCCTCAAGGATGATGAAATCGTACTTGCAGGCAAGTTCATAAACAGCCTTTCTCTTTTCTAGTGACATTGTTCTGCCTGTCGGATTCTGGAAGTTCGGAATGAGATAGAGAAGCTTGACATTCTTCTCTGTTTTAAGAGCATTTTCAAGCTTTTCAAGGTTGATTCCGTCGTCATCCATTTCAACGCCTTTAAGGTTTACGTTGTATGAACGGAAAGCGTTGAGAGAGCCGATAAAGCTTGGAGACTCGCAGAGGAGAGTATCGCCCTCATTGAGGAGCACCTTGCATGAAAGTTCATTTGCTTGCTGACCGCCTGATGTGATGATAAGATCATCAAATTCAGAGTGGAAACAGCCCTTCTGAGTCATCCAGCCTTTGAGAAATTCACGGAGAGGAGTATAACCTTCGGTCACGCTGTACTGGAGAGCGAGTATAGGATCGTCTCTGAGGAGTTCAGCGGATATTTCAGCGATAGCTTCCTTTGGGAAAGCTTCGGGGGCAGGGTTTCCTGCGGCAAAGGAAATAACTTCAGGATCGGCAGTGAATTTGAGTATTTCACGTATTGCGGAAGCTCGGAGCGTATTTACCTTATCTGAAAATTTATATTCCATAGTATAAATCGACCTTTCTTTTATGGAGATAATGCGTGAAAGCATAACCTGAATATAATTATACCACATATTTCGGATTTCTGCAACATATATTTTTGTGAATAAATAAATTATTGTCCGTTTTATGATACGGAAAGGGTATATGCAGAAAAATAAACGATGATTTTTTGTCGTGGTTGCATAAAAATAAGCAGGTATAAATGTGCATATGTCGAAAAGCTTTGTTATGAACCAACAGAATATAACAGTTTTATTCGTTAATTCCGACATAGCGGCAAAAGGGAGTGTCACAACTGAAAAAACAGAATTTTCTCAAAGGCTCGATAATACTTATGATATCAGCGGCGGCGGCTAAATTCCTCGGAGCATTTTTCAGGATACCGCTGACCAATATGCTCGGCGGAGTTGGAATGGGATATTTCAGCACCGCTTACAGTCTGTTCATGCCTGTTTATGCGTTTACGGTCACAGGGCTTACCTCGGCAGTCGCACGAATGACGGCACGAAGCGTATCACAGGGAAAATACTGTGAGATGCGGAAAATAAGGCGGACTGCACTGTTTGTGTTTTCCGTGGCAGGACTGTGCGGAAGTCTTGCGGTATTTCTGCTTGCAAAGCCGTTCAGCATACTCACAACAGACGGTGCGGAGGCATCAGCGGCGGCGGCAATGATAGCTCCTTCGGTGCTTCTGGGCTGTATCACGGCAGTTGAGAGAGGATATTATGAGGGCATGAGCAATATGTATCCCACGGCAGTCTCGCAGGTCATTGAGGGCGCAGTCAAGGTCTTTGCAGGCTTGAAGCTATGTGCTCTTGTGACGGAAAAACCGTGGCTCATACTTCGCTTTTTTCCGTATATAACTGATGTACGTGCGGCAGGTGCGGCGGCAGGAATACTTGGAGTTACACTTTCAACAGCGGGTGCATGGCTTTTCCTTGCCGTTATGGGTATGTTTGTGAAAAAGCCTGAATATGCCGTCAGCAATGCATCAATGGGCGGCAGGGATATCGTGAGGGAGCTTTTGACATCGGCACTTCCCATAGGCATCGGTGCAGTTGTCACAAATCTTGCAGGAGTTATCGATATGTGGACGATCATCAGCTGTCTTAATGCTGACGGAGATATGCCGTATTTCGTATATGGCTCATTTGCAGGCATTGCGCTGACGGTGTTCAATCTTGTGCCGTCGGTGACGAATATGCTCGGCAAGGGCGCACTGACCTGCATTACCGAGGCAAATGAACACCATGACGCTGAAAAGCTGAAATACAGCACAACACAGGCACTTATCGTTTCTGCTGTCATAGCATTGCCGTTAGCTTTCGGAATTGGTATTCTGTCGGAGGAGGTACTTGATTTTCTCTATCCCATGCAGCCTGACGAGGTGGATATCTGCATAATACCGCTAAAATTGCTGATGCCAGGCATGGTCTGCCTGTGTATGTCGTATCCGCTCTCCGGTATGCTTCAGGCAGTAGGAAAGCCGTCAGCGCCGCTGAAAATAATGCTCATCGGCACAGGTATAAAGCTGATTGGAAATTTCTTTCTGATACCGAAAATCGGCGTGGACGGTGCGGCAGTATCGACATCATTCAGCTATGCCGCAATACTAACATTGTCACTTTGGGTATATCTTCGCAGCGTTGGGATAAAGCTGAGGATAAAGCCGTTTGCGATGACTGCGTATTCAGGGATAATGTGCGGAGCGGCGGCATATACTGCGGCAGAAATATCACGTCATGCCGGCTTGTCAGCGCTGAAAACGATACTCCTGGCAGCCGCAGCCGGAGGAATAGTCTACATTTTCATGCTGTATGAAACTATGGGCGTTCACGGCGGAAAAAATAAAGGAAACGCCGGATTGAAAAGCGTTTCCTGAATTTTCTTATTTAAGGAGATCTGTTGGTGTAGTGATCTTGTCCGGAGTGATATCGATGAGGCAGACATCGTCTTTATCGTTGACATCAGCCTGTGTCGGGAAGAAGCCGACTGTGAATGTATCAACGTTCTCGTCAACGATAAATCCGCCGATAATGCCTGAGAACTGACCGCTTGCAGGAATTGTGAAAGGATCCTTTGAATAGGTGTTCTCCTTGAAATTAGCCATAGCATAGAGGGAAGTTACAATATCGGAGTAAACTTCCGTGCCGTTGCTGAGTTTAAGATAGAAGTTGTTGAGTGTGCTGAGGTCATAGGCATTGCCTGTGCTGTTATTGATAGTAACATCAAGGAAGATGTACTTCTTTCCGTTTTCTCTGAAACCCGGATCAATTACGGAATTGAGTGTGAAAACAGTGTCATTTGCAGATATTTCTGTTGAAAGTGCAGCCTTGAATTCGTTTTTACCGATCTCGGAATTTTCAGCGTAAACGTTTGTAGGCGGATTTTCTGCATCAACTGTGCTCATTGGTTCTACGGTTTTCTTTTCGCCGCAGCTTACAGCAGCAGATACTGTGAGCAGACCTGCAATAAGAAGTGCAGCATATTTAAAGCTTTTCATTTTTTCTATTCCTCCGTTAAGGTGATTTTTTTACAAAAGCAACTATAGTATAACACAAAGTTGCTGTTCTTGTCAAGTATGGAAAAAGTGCGTGACAGCATTTAAGGCAACACCGCACAAAGCACGTCTAACGACTTTGTACGTCATAAACTTGTATCTTTTCCGTCATCTTGCACAGAAATTCTTTGCCATACGACAGTATGCCTGCAAAATTTCTGTACAATCTGACGAAAAATCTAACTGCGTTTCTGCCGCACAATCTTTGTGCGGTGTTGCCTTAAAAAATATACAAACGGCGAAGCCGCATACTGCGGGGTCAAGGGAGCAGCTCGCTCCCTTGCAGAGGGTGTACAGGGGGACAGAGTCCCCCTAAGAAGCAGTAAAGCAAGCGAAGCAATGCTTTACGGAACGTCCGCAGTCATCCCCCTCGGCTTGACCGACGGATTTGATCTATAAAAGTAAATGCTGTTACCATGAAGTGCGTGACACGGCATAAAACATATTATCTGCGCTTTATTTTTCTGACCTGTCTGCGGATATAGCGGAATGTGTAATCCTCGCCACGGTCCTGCAGCATGGTCAGCAGAAATTCAAGCTTTTTTGATGTCTTAGGCTCAATGAAATGCCTTGACTTGCCAAGCATGAAATATGCAAGCGGCATTGAGTCAGTGTATTTATCCTTATTGTAGATTTTCGAGGCGGCAACTCTGTCGCAGAACATCTCGAAAATGTAGATATCAGGCATTGTGACAGGCATTATTTTCTTTGTCATGGGATTATAGTCGTTCCAGTATTCAAAGTGGTGGCGATTTCTGCCCTTATGGTGCATCCACGCCTGAGAATAGCCGAAAATCTCACGTTCACGTTCATTCGGGCTGCGAGTTCCCTGATAGTATTTTATTCCGGGGATAAATTCTGTCGGTGAAAATTTTGAAAGGTCATGCAGCAGTCCCCTTATTGGAATCCCCGCCTTTATGCAGTGTATGAGAACCTGATGGCGATGGGCGGTGACAGTACGGAAATGTCCGATAAAATTGCTGATGTAGTTTGTTTCAGGCATATGTTACTCCTCACGGGAAGGTGTGCTGATATCAAGTACGCTGTTTTTGACGATAAGTCTGCCGCCGATAATACGTCTGCCCTCGCTGTATGACGGATCTATGAGCTTTTTTGACATTACGTCAACAGATACCTCTGCCATTTTGCTGATATCTACTTCGACGGTGGTTATAGTCGGAATGCATATACTTGACACTGTATAATTGTCATATCCTACAACGGAGATATCTTCGGGAACTCTTACGCCCTTTGATTTAAGCGCTGATATTACACGGAAAGCGGTCTCGTCACAGTTGCAGACAAAAGCTGTCGGCATATCGTCAGGAAAGTTGATCTTTGAATAGAGCAGACCTGAGTCGTCACGGTCATCAATTACCCATTCTTTGCGGTATTCAAGCTCGTTTTCGAGAATGCACTTGACATAGCCGAGATAGCGGTCGTTTATACTGCTTGTAGAGTTGAGCGTACCGAAAAAGCCGATTTTTTTGTGTCCCATTTCAACAAGATAATCTGTGAGCATATAGCCGCCGTTATAGCTGTCGGAGTTGATCGAATCGACCTTGTATCGGTTGTCATAGAAGTCAACGAAAACAAGCGGAACTTTTATTTTGCTGAGCACATCGATATAGTTGCGGTGTATCTGACCGATGACGATAACGCCGTCAACCTTGTTTTCGGTTATCATATTCGGCAGTGTGCCTGAATTTTCGCTCTCCGTCTTGATGCATTCATAAATCGTGCAGACGTTGAGCTGGGAAAGGCGGTTGGAGATATTTGCAGTCAGCTCCCAGTAGAAAGTGCCTCTTTCGCCCACGAAGCGTTCAGCGGTGAGTATACCGACATTCTTTCCGATTTTCGGGAGTATCGCTTTTTTGCGCTCTGTTTTTGTATTCGATGGTTTATAGCCCATTTCTTCTGCTATTTTGCATATGTTTTTCCTCATTTGTTCACTTACGCCGTCACGTCCTGCAAGAGCATTGGACACGGTGACAACGCTAACGCCAATTCTGTTGGCGATATCCAGCATTTTTACGCCGTTTTTCATATTTCATCACCCTCAACAAATATTTCATTTAAGGTTTTTATGTTATATCATGATGCCTTAAATTAATTATTAACATTATACCATGCTTTAATTAAAAATTAAAGAGGTTTTCTGAAATTTGGCGTTTGTGCTAAAATGATAAACTGCGAATTGTACACTAATAACATATTATTGAATAATCAGCAAAAAAGAGGACATGAAAATGTCCTCTTGAAGTATAACTTTGACTTTAGTTTTGCTTTTCAGGATGATTAATTTTATCTGCGTCCGCCATATACGGCAGAATGTCGCTGTATGCATCACGCCTGAAATTATCATCGGCTGATGCAGGGATAAGCCCTGTCATATCGCTCATTGAAGCGGACGGGAAAAGATATTCCTGACTGCTTTTTTCGGGTTCGGGAACGGGAATGTTCTTCTTTTTTTGTTTGCTCATTTGTATCACTCCGTAAAAATGTGGATTTGTCACGTACATATTATGTGCAGAAAAGTTACATATAAATAAGGAAAAATTTACAATATAGAAAAACAGCAATATTTCTATGGACAAATTAAACAAAATATGGTATACTATTTGTGAACTATATAAATCAGATGCTTGATTAACATCAAGGCAACACCGCACAAAGCACGTCTAACGACTTTGTACGTCATAAACTTGTATCTTTTCCGTCATCTTGCACAGAAATTCTTTGCCATACGACAGTATGCCTGCAAAATTTCTGTACAATCTGACGAAAAATCTAACTGCGTTTCTGCCGCACAATCTTTGTGCGGTGTTGCCCAAATTGATCTGACAGGCAGAAATATCTGCCGTAATTATGCCGGAAACGGCAGGAAAGGATTTAGTATGCTTCACGAGAAATCATGCGGCGCAATTGTATATCGTAAGTTCCACGGCAATACGGAAATTCTGCTGATAAAGCATATCAACAGCGGACACTGGTCCTTTCCGAAAGGTCATGTTGAACACGGCGAAACCGAGATAGAGACCGCCCGCCGTGAAATAATGGAAGAAACTTCGATAGATGTAATAATTGACCCGACATTCAGGGAAACTGTAACATATTCACCGAAAAAAGATACCGTCAAGGTCGTGGTGTATTTCCTCGCAAAGGCGAAAAATGTCGATTTTACACCGCAGGAAGACGAGATTGCTGAAATACGCTGGGTGGATATTTCATACGCTTCAAATGTACTTTCATACGAGAATGACAAGATGATCGTATCCAAAGCCAAAAATGTTATAAAGGCAGGAGTGTGAAATTATGAAAAAAAGAATAACTATGCTGATGCTTGCGTGTCTGACTTTGCTTTCAGGCTGCGGCTCAAATAAATCTGAAACCATTAATGCAGATTATGCAGGTGAGAATTTTGCGGCTGACAGTGTGAAAAGCGATTCTGCCGCTGAAGAAGCAGTGGAAAACTCTGACGGCATAGTCACTCTTGCCGCAAATAATCCGGACCTCAAAGAAAACAAGGATATCGCTATTCAGCGTGAAATGCTGGTATATTCGTGTACTATGAATATCGATGTGCTTGATTTCGACGAGGCACTTGAAAAATTCCGCACATCAATTGAACAGTATGAGGGATTTATCGAGATCGAAAATTACAATGACGGCGGCAGCGGCAGTCGCTGGTACAATGAAAATGAAATGAAATGGAGCGAATATTCCGCTACTGTTCGTGTGCCGAGCCGTGTCTATAACGATTTCTGTGACTCTGCCGCAGAGCTTGGCGACCTCAGAAGAAAGAATGCATCTGTGGAAAACGTCAGCACTGAATACAGCGACCTCTCAACTACGCTGAAAATCTACGAGGAGAGGGAAGAACGCTACCTCAAAATGCTCAGTGAGATAAAGAACGAGAGCGATGCCCTTGCCCTTGAGGACAAGCTTACACAGCTCCAGGTCGATATCGCACAGCTTAAAACAAGAATGAACAAGATAGAGTCGGATGTGGCTTATTCCTACATATATGTCACAATAAACGAGGTAAGAGAGTATTCCGAAGAACCGGTAAAAAACGATACTTTCGGTCAGCGCCTCGGAAATACGATTAAATCAACGTGGTATGGCTTCATTGATTTCCTTGAAGGGCTGCTGTTCTTCATTATCAAAATCGCACCGTATGCCGTTGTGATAGGTATTTTCATATTTATTATCAGGGCATTGCGCCGCAAGTTCAAAAAGACAAAAACGAAAAAAATAACTCCTGCGCCTGTAGTTCCTGAAAAGCCTGTTGAAAACAAATCCGAGGACAACAAGCCTGAAAACAGCGAGGAGAAAAAATAAAAGCTATTGCTCCACCAACTAAATCTTGAATTTTTCTGCTTGTCCTGAAGAAGAAATTCTGCGTCAGAAAACCTTGAAATACGTTAGTATTCCTGCGGCTTTCTTCCTTGACTTTCTCCTTCATTACTTCGCATAAAATATTCAAGACTTAATTGGCGGAGCAATAGTGGCATTTTATTGTCAAAATGAAAAGGAGCTGTATTATGGATATCAATGAAGTTTTACAAAAAGTATACGAAACACTGCCGCCTCAGCCGTCACTGAAATTCAGGATAACAAAACAGCAGACAGGTCTGTTTGACAGCAAAATAGGCGGAACACCATATTTCCCGAAGAATATGGAATACCCCACAGGCAAGCAAAACGATTTTGAAGGCAAGCCGCTTACTCTGCTCGCACAGCTTAATTTCAGCGAATTGCCGCATATTCAGGACTTTCCGACAAAGG
This sequence comes from Ruminococcus sp., assembly GCA_024403995.1. Taxonomy (GTDB): domain Bacteria; phylum Bacillota; class Clostridia; order Oscillospirales; family Ruminococcaceae; genus Ruminococcus. Next base: position 16,507 of record JAKSQT010000017.1, on the reverse strand, counting down.
GCATTCTCCAGATATTCATTGCCGCAGATGACCTTTATGGTATGCCTGCGGAATACGGCGAAGGTCAGACAAAACAGAACAATTTCAGAATAATATACCATGAGGATATCATCACAGATGAATCACAGCTTATGACTGCTGACGATATGCCCGATTATTCAGATGATGATGAATGTTATCTGCCGTTCAGCGGTGAGTATCTGCTGACTGCGGAAGAACCTGACGAAATGCCGCCTTCTATGCATGATTTCAGATTTGAAGAACTCTTTATCAATGCATATAATGAACTGTATGATGACAGCGCTGAAGAAATTTATGATATTCTTGATGATGAGGAGGCTGAAAATCTGTACCATATGAATGATTCAGCGTTTGCCTATATTGGAGGATATCCGATATTTTCACAGAGAGATCCGAGAGAATATGATGACATTGCAGACTGCGACACCGTTCTTTTTGAACTTGACAGCGTGTTTGGCTGTGAAGAAGCAAAAGATATCAATATTATGTGGGGCGATGTCGGAACGGGTTGTTTCCTTATCCCTCGCTCAAACCTGAAAAATCTCGACTTCTCCCGTGTGGTTTATAACTACGACTGCGGTTGATACATACAAAAACTCCTGTCGGTTTGACAGGAGTTTTTCTGTTAATAATGTTTTGGCAATTGGTTATCAGAACCAGTATAAATGCTCGTTATTGCTTGATTTGTCACAGGCAGATGTATGACATCCCATAGATGTGCATACGTCCTTATGAGTATACCAACCGCCTTTATGTGTATTTTTTACGTGAGATTTCATAATTGCTTTGCCAACAGCGCCGTCAGCAACACATAAACCGCACTGATCACATTTGTAGATGTAATAATGCTTTGTACCTGCCTCGGCAGTAATTATACTTGTGAAATATCTAATGTCAATAGTAAAATGTGTTATTTAGCATAGATTTAACATATTATTAAAAAACGGCAGACCAAATTATGATCTGCCGTAAACTTTTATAAGAGAACAATTCCGTTTTCGGAGCATTTTCTGACCATATCATCGGGCCATACAGATGACTGGACCTCGCCGATATGAGCCTTTTCAAGCAGAAGCATACAAAGTCTTGACTGACCGATGCCGCCGCCGATTGTGAGCGGGAGAGTGCCGTTTGCGATCATTTTGTGATACTCATACTGCATTCTGTCCTCTGCGCCGTATTCTTTAAGCTGTGAAGCAAGAGCATTTGCATCGACACGTATGCCCATTGACGAAATTTCAAGCGCTCTGTCAAGGATATCGTCCCAGAAGAAGATATCGCCGTTGAGTGACCAGTCGTCATAGTCCGGAGCACGTCCGTCATGCTTTTCGCCGCTTGCAAGCTTGCCGCCTATCTGCATGATGAAAACAGTCTTGTGTTCCTTTACGATAAGACGTTCACGCTCGTGCGGAGTCTTGTCGGGATACATATTTTCAAGCTCCTGCGATGTGATGAAGAACACATTTTCGCATATCCTGCGTTCGAGGACGGGATAGCGCAGGCGTACCTTTCTCTTGGTGAAAGCCACAGCCTTGACCACAAATCTGACAGCATCCTTCAGATACTCAATAGTACGCTGGTCAGCGGTGATAACCTTTTCCCAGTCCCACTGGTCAACGAAAATTGAATGGATATTGTCTGCATCGTCATCACGGCGGATAGCGTTCATGTCGGTATAGATACCTTCGCCGGGCTGATAGCCGTAGCGGTAGAGTGCCATTCGCTTCCATTTTGCAAGAGACTGTACGACCTCTGCGTCACTGCCGATCTCCTTGATGTCGAAATCAACTTTTCTTTCAACACCATTGAGGTCATCGTTGATGCCGCTGCCTTTTCTTACGATAAGCGGGGCGGATACACGGTCAAGGGTGAGAGCAAAGGCAAGAGCCTGTTGGAAGATGTCCTTGATATATTTGATTGCGTGCTGAGTTTCCCTCAGCGTAAGTGAGGACTTGTAGTCCTCGGGGATATAAAGTGATCTTGACATAAAAATTACCTTTCTTTGGTAAACTGATTAATCTGCAAGCAGTTCCGTAAGAACATTGTATAGTTCTTCAAGGTCATCTTCATTCAGCGGAAGTTCGAGAGAAGTGACCTCCATAGTATTGAGATAGTCAGGGTGTTTTGCATTTGCGTCGTATTTGCATATTCCGATTCTGTCCATAAGAACGTGGAAATTCTTTGAGCTTTTGTCATGATCGAAAGCCTGAAGTGAAATGAAAAACTTTTTGTCGCCGACAGTACCCTCTACCCATTTCCAGTTGGAAAGATCGTAGCTTCTTTCAAGTTTTCCTCCGTTTGTATAGTTGGAAGAACCCTTGCCGCTCTTTGGGGTATTGACCATGTTAAGACCCTTGTCGCTTAAAAAGCCGAGGATCTTCTTGCGTTCGAGCTCACGCATTTCTGTGTAGGCTTTCTTGATTACGGTGAATGTGTTGCTGACGTTTGATTTACTCATAGTATGACCTCCTGACATACAGGACGTTTTGCCCTGTAAGAATTAATAAATAGCGTTATCGAATGGTATATTATTGGAAATTGCATATTCTTCTGCATATGAACCTGTCGGAACGTGCAGTGTTAGATTGGGGGCACAATATTCAAAACTTCTGTTGTCAATATAAGCAACATTTTCTGTAAGCCAGACATCTGCCAGTTTTTCGCAGTATGCAAATGCACTGCTGCCTATTTTTTCGCATTCGCTGCCGATTATCACAGTTTCAACTGACTCACAGTATTCAAAAGCTTCTGCTTTTATCTCATGACAGTGAAGTTCGGCAGTTTTTAGTTTATCGCAGTATTCAAAGGCATTCTGACCTATATACTCAACGTTTGAAGTAACAACGAGACTTTCAAGAGCGCTGTAATTAAAGGATTCAGCTTCAATTGCAGTAATATTTTCGGGTGTTGTGAATTCAGTGATATCACTGCCTGTATACTGACCGCCACGAATGACGTTTTTCCGGTCTGTCATGGAATACTCTGCATAGCTGCTGTCATATCCGAAACCGTGATTTTTGGCGAATTTAATGGCATATGAGCCGTTCGGAGCATGGATGGTGATATCGGGGACAGCCCAGAAGGTAGAATCGCCTATAAGAGTGACACTTTTCGGAAGATTGACGTTTTCAAGTCCGCTGCATGACCAGAAAGCGCAGCTGTGAATTGTTTCAAGACCTTCTTCAGCCTGAATGAATTTCAGGTTGCTGCATGACCAGAAAGCAGAATTACCTATTTCCTTTACGGATGACGGGATATAGAGTGCTTCCACGACATCGTTGCTCCAGAAAGCATTTTTTTCGATACAGGTTACGCCGTCGGGTATCTCAACTTTCGGAAGTACACCAACGTAATCATAAAGAATATTATTTTCAATAATGAAGCCGTTTTCATCAGGTTTTATTGTGCGCTTTTTTTCTTCAATACGCATTGATTCCTCGGCAGAAATCCCTTCATCATCATATTCTTCACGGTATTCGCCGCTGTATTCAGCATCAGGTTCCGCAGGTTCATCCGCAGTTTCTTTTTTACCAGCCTCTGCTTCTGTTGTGGTAGGCTTGGTAGTTTCTGCTGCTTCTTCGGAAACCGCCTCAAAGGGAACATCTTCTGCTTTTTTGTCTTTAAAAATTCCACACGAGCAGAGAAGTGACAGCGAAAGTGCCGATGCGGCAAGTATAAACTTTTTCATTTTGTTCTCCTTTATGTGACTGTATGGAATAAACGCAGTCTTTGTGCTTCGTTTGCGGAAAATCCGAATTTCTCATAGAACGGTATCTTATCAGGCATTGCACATAATTCGACGAAAATTTCAGTATCTTTGATGCCGTTGTTGTTTATGAACTTCATAAGCTCATTGATAAGCAGTCTGCCGATGCCTTTTCCCTGATATTCAGGTCTTACAATAACATCCTTTATGTAGTAGTCAAAACCCATATCGCCATTCATGCGAGCCATTGCAACAACTTTTTCGCCGTCATAGACCGATACCCTGAACAGCGTATGTTCAAGGGCAAGGCGCATCTGTTCAAGGGTAGGTGCGCCGTCCCAGACTGAATTCCAGAGTGATATGAATTCCTCTGCTGTAAGTTTGTTGTATTTTACGGTAAGCCCGTCCATAATTATCTGATAGAGCCGACAGTTCTTGGATAGAGGATAACGTCACGGATATTAGCCATGCCTGTTGTGTACATGATAAGTCTCTCGAAGCCGAGACCGAAGCCGCCGTGAGGTACAGAACCGAACTTTCTGAGGTCAAGGTAGTCGCTGTAAAGTTCAAGGTTCATCTTTCTTTCTTCCATAGCAGCGATAAGCTTGTTATAGTCAGCTTCACGCTCAGAACCGCCGATTATCTCGCCTACGCCCGGTACGAGAAGGTCAACTGCGGCAACAGTTTTGCCGTCAGGATTCTGCTTCATATAGAATGACTTGATCTTCTTTGGATAGTCTGTAACGAAAACAGCCTTCTTGAATACCTTTTCGGAGAGATATCTTTCGTGCTCTGTCTGGAGGTCGCAGCCCCAGTCAACAGGGTATACGAATTCTTCGCCTGATTCCTTGAGGAGCTTGATAGCCTCAGTATATGTAACTCTGCCGAAATCATGGGAGATGAGTTCTTCAAGACGTGCGATGAGTCCCTTTTCAAAATGAGCATCAAAGAACTGCATTTCATCAGGGCAGGTGTCAAGAAGTTCACGGATAACGTGTTTGAGCATATCCTCGGCAGTTGTGATAACGTCATCGAGTTCAGCGAAAGCTATCTCAGGCTCAACGTGCCAGAATTCAGCAAGGTGCTTAGGTGTATTGGAGTTTTCTGCACGGAAGCTCGGGCCGAATGTATATATCTTGCCCATTGCCATTGCGGCAACTTCACCTTCAAGCTGACCTGAAACGGAAAGACCTGCACGCTTGCCGAAGAAGTCGTTCTCATAGTATTCAGCTTCATTCTTATAGTCATTGCTGTAGCCGATGGTAGTAACCTGGAACATTTCTCCTGCACCCTCGCAGTCACTTCCTGTGATGAGAGGAGTATTGATGTAAACGAAGTTATGGCTCTGGAAGTATTTGTGGATAGCCTCAGCGAGTACTGAACGTACACGCCATACAGCATTGAATGTATTTGAACGTCCTCTCAGGTGAGGGATAGAGCGGAGAAATTCAAGAGAGTGCCCTTTTTTCTGGAGAGGATAATCTGTCGGGCAGTCGCCGAGAATTTCGATATCCTGCGGAACAGCGTTTATCTCAATGGTATTGTTTCTGCCTGCAACGGCTTTTCCTGTAACCTTTATTGACATACCTACACGAGGTTCTTTGTATTCACCGTCGCCCTTTTCAACAACGACCTGTATATTTTTGAGGGAAGTACCGTCGTTTACCTCAACAAAGGCAACGCTCTTTGAATTTCTTGATGTACGTACCCAGCCGCATACAGTGATGGTCTGGTCAACATATTCCTGTGATCTGATGATATCAGCGATATCAATGTGCTTCATAATAATCTTTCCTTTCAGTATATATATAGACGAGAGAATACAAAAAACCCCCGTCCTGATACAGGACGGGAGCATAATTACCCGTGGTGCCACCTGAATTATCGCAAAAGCGATCACTTTTGAGCCGCTGTAACGTGCGGAACACGTCTTGCCTAATTGACTGCATGAAGCTGTCGTTCAGCTTGCTGCTCTGGAGTGTTTTTCACACAGACTCATACTGCACGGCTCACACCTTATCCGTACTCTCTGAAAGCGATATTCTAAGCTACTTTTCTCCGTCATTGCATTTGATAATGATATTGTATCACTTTTTTGGCGGATTGTCAAGGGAGATTTTGGGATATGACATGAAAATTGATTTTGATGATTAAAATTTGTAGGGGCGACCATTGGTCGCCCCTACATCAGCGTGTCAAAAAACTTATTTGGGGACGTCGAGGACGCCGTCCCCTACATTTTTACTTGTTTTAAGCAGTATATTTTGAAAATGGATTTTTATGTCTTATTTTTATACCAACCTGCGGCTCAGAATTCCATTTTTGCTTCAAGATATGCAACGAGGTTGTCAAGAGGTACTCTTTCCTGTTCCATAGTATCACGGTCACGGACAGTTACGCAGTTGTCCTTTTCAAGAGTATCAAAGTCATATGTGATGCAGAAAGGTGTACCGATCTCATCCTGACGGCGGTATCTCTTGCCGATAGTACCTGTCTCGTCAAAGTCAACCATGAACTTCTTTGAGAGCATTTCGTATACTTCCTCAGCCTTTGGAGTAAGCTTCTTTACAAGCGGAAGAACGGCTGCCTTATATGGAGCAAGTGCAGGATGGAGACGCATAACTGTACGTACTTCCTTCTTTTCATTGCCGTTTTTGTCAGTTGAAACGAGTTCTTCCTCGTCATAAGCCTCAGTTACAACAGAGAGGAAAAGTCTCTCTACGCCGAGAGAAGGCTCGATAACGTATGGAATGTACTTTTCGTTTGTCTCAGGATCAAAGTATTCAAGAGACTTGCCGCTTGTTTTGATATGCTGTGTGAGGTCGTAGTCAGTTCTGTCGGCAACGCCCCAGAGTTCGCCCCAGCCGAACGGGAAAAGATACTCAAAGTCAGTAGTAGCCTTTGAATAGAAGCAAAGCTCCTCAGGTGAGTGGTCACGGAGACGGAGATTTTCTTCTTTAAGACCAAGTGAGAGGAGGAAGTTCTTGCAGAAGCTTCTCCAGTATGAGAACCATTCAAGGTCAGTGCCCGGCTTGCAGAAGAATTCAAGTTCCATCTGCTCAAATTCACGTACACGGAAGATGAACTTGCCCGGGGTGATCTCGTTTCTGAATGACTTACCTACCTGAGCAACGCCGAAAGGTACCTTTTTACGTGAGGTTCTCTGGATATTTGCGAAGTTTACGAAGATACCCTGTGCGGTTTCAGGACGGAGGTAAAGCTCAGAGTTGCTGTCCTCGGTAACGCCCTGGAAAGTTTTGAACATAAGGTTGAACTGACGGATCTCAGTGAAGTTTTTCTTTCCGCAGTTCGGGCAGACGATGTTGTGCTCATTGATGTAGTTCATCATCTGCTCATTTGTCCAGCCTGCAACGCTTGTGCCGTCAAAGTCCTCGATGAGGTTATCAGCACGGTGACGTGTCTTGCATTCCTTACAGTCCATGAGAGGATCTGAGAAGCCGCCGATATGACCTGAAGCTACCCATGTCTGTGGGTTCATGAGGATAGCGGAGTCAAGACCAACATTATACTTGTTTTCCTGAACGAATTTTTTGAGCCATGCTTTTTTGATGTTGTTTTTCAGCTCAACGCCGAGCGGGCCGTAGTCCCATGTATTCGCAAGACCGCCGTAAATCTCAGAGCCGGGGTAAACATAGCCCTTTGATTTGCAAAGGTCAACTATCTTGTCCATAATTTTTTCATTGTTTTTCAGCATAATCATGCAACCTCGTTTCAAATAATAATTCTATTCTATTTTACTACATACAACGGGAAATGTCAATACATGGAGATATGAAAAAATGACAGCAACATTTAAGGGCATCTCTAAAAAAACCTTCTGAGAAAAAACAGCTATGCACAGCATCTGCTGCGTCAAGCCCTCTCATAGTGCGAAAGCACGCCTTCAAGGGCTTTTCTTGCATCTATTGCACTTATCTGTTTTTTCTTACTCAAAACGGGTTTTTAGAGATGCCCTTTTTATATATTTGTGCCGGCGAGCAGTTGTAGGGGATGGCGTCCTCGACATCCCGCAGTTTCGTACAAAGCCGTAATCACATAAGTTCGCAGATGAGATTTGAGAATTCAACAGGGTCATCAATGCTCATGCCCTCGATGAGGAGAGCCTGCGTATAGAGCAGTTTTGCATATTTGCTGAGCTTTTCGCTGTCGCCGCTTACGGACCGGAGCTTGCCGAATATCTCATGCTCAGGGTTTATCTCAAGCACCTTCTGTGCGAAAACCTTCTGCTCAGTAGGAATAGCGTTGAGTACCTTCTCCATTTCAAGAGAAATTTCGCCCTCGCTTGAAAGGCATACAGGGTGTGATTTCAGTCTCTTTGAGAGAACTACCTTTGCGACCTTGCCTTCAAGAGCATCGGAAAGACCTTTGAGGAGGTCGGAGTTCTCTTCTTCCTTAGCCTTGATCTCCTCCTGTTTTTCGGTGCTTTCAAGACCGAGGTCATCAGCCGATACAGACTTGAATTCCTTGTCCTTGTAGCTGTTCATGGACTTGACTGCAAATTCGTCAACGTTGTCGGTGAGATAGAGTATCTCGAAGCCATTGTCCTTGACAAGTTCAGTCTGCGGAAGCTGTTCGATACGTGCGATGCTTTCGCCTGTAGCGTAGTAGATGAACTTCTGCTCCTCACGCATACCTGTAACGTATTCGTCAAGAGTTACGAGCTTCTTTTCCTTTGAAGATGTGAACATGAGAAGGTCCTGAAGCTTTTCCTTGTTCATGCCATAGTCGCTGTAAATGCCGTATTTAAGCTGTAAACCGAAAGCCTTCCAGAATTCTTCATACTTTTCACGCTCGTTTTTGAGCATTTTTTTGAGTTCGCTGCTGATAGTCTTCTCGATGCTCTTTGCAATGACTTTGAGCTGTCTGTCATGCTGGAGCATTTCACGGGAGATGTTGAGAGAAAGGTCTTCCGAGTCAACAAGTCCCTTTACAAAGCTGAAATAATCGGGGAGAAGATCAGAGCATCTGTCCATGATGAGAACGCCGTTTGAATAGAGCTGGAGTCCCTTTTCATATTCTTTTGAATAGTAGTCAAACGGAGCTTTTGACGGTATATAGAGCAGAGCGTTATAGCTTGGAACGCCTTCGTTCTTGACGTGTGAATACTTGAGCGGTTCGTTATAGTCAAAGAATTTCTCGGTATAGAAATGCTTGTAGTCATCTTCTTTAAGCTCTGTCTTGCTCTTTTTCCAGAGAGGAATCATGCTGTTGAGAGTTTCGATCTCGATGAAATCTTCATATTCAAGCGGCTTGTTTGCAGCCTTGTCCTCCTCGGACTGCTCTTTCGGGCGGCTGTGGCTGACTTCCATCTTGACAGGGAAGCGGATATAGTCGGAATACTTCTTGATAAGTCCCTTTATGCGGTACTGGTCGAGGAATTCACCGTAGCTTTCGTCATCGGTATCATCGAGAAGTTCGAGTATGATAACTGTACCTGCATTGTCCTTTTCAGCTTCAGAAATTGTATAGCCGTCAACGCCCTCTGACTCCCACTGATAAGCCTTGTCACTGCCGTAAGCCTTTGAAATTACGGTCACTTTCTTGGCAACCATGAAAGCTGAATAGAAGCCAACGCCGAACTGACCGATGATCTGGCTGTCCTCGTCAAGCTTGTTTTCGCTCTTGAATTTGAGAGAGCCGCTGTTTGCGATAGTACCGAGGTTATTTTCAAGTTCCTCAGCGGTCATGCCGATGCCGTTGTCCTCGATTTTGAGGGTACGCTTGTCCTTGTCGGCGTATATCCAGATAGCGAAGTCGTCTTTTGCAAGACCTACCTTGTCATCTGTGAGTGACTTGAAATAGAGCTTGTCAATAGCATCGCTTGCATTTGAGATAAGCTCACGCAGGAAAATTTCCTTGTGTGTATATATTGAGTGGATCATCATGTCAAGGAGTCTTTTGGACTCTGCTTTAAACTGTTTTGTTTCCATTTTAAGAACATCTCCATTAGTATTTTAGCACTCTCTTGCTTAGAGTGCTAAAAATAGTATATATCTTTTTTTACATCAAGTCAAGGATAACAAAAAATGTTTACAGTTTGTTCATATATTGAAGGGCAAAAAAACAGGACAGGCGAGCTGTCCTATTTACATTAGCTTGCTATAGTATTGATGACCATGACAACAGACAGAACGATCACTGATGCAATAAAAGCAACTGAATTCTTTGCAACTGCAAAACCACGTCTTGTCTGTGCAGGTGTGGTTGCAGGGAGTTTGTCGTTCCTCCTGAAAACTATAAGCAGAACAAATCCGATTATTGCACCGACAATAATTGCAAGGAACCATATTCCTGAAATTGCTGCATTGTCTGATAAAGCATTTGTTATCGTAACGAATGTATTGATAAACATATGAACTATTATCGACGGGAGTATCGAATTGTGTTTCAGGTCAATATGCGCCATGAAAATGCCGAGCAGAAATGCAAGAATGAACTGTGCGACATTGCCGTGACCGAGTCCGAAGAACATAGCCGAGGCAAAAATTGCAAAGCGCTGACTTGATTTTGAGAGCACTTTCATCACCATTCCACGGTAGAAAATTTCTTCTGTTATCGGAGCGATTATACAGCTGTAGACGGTCGTGATCACGATTCCGAGAGGCGTGTTCAGATCTTCTTCAATATCAGGCGGAGAAACCGACCATTCCAGTGCATCAAGAATATATTCCACACCCGTTGCAAGAACAACGGAAATGATCCACAGAAAAAGTCCGATAAGACAATATTGAAACGCATATTTCCAGTTGAAGCCGTTTTCAGGTTTCAGCATTGGCTGTGAACTGAGCTTTGCCCATTTCAGTCCGACTTTTGCAAACAGTACATTTGCAAGCAGATAGAGCAGCATATTGAGCGAGACCATGAGCGACGAGGACGTGAAATAATTTTCTATGTCATCAAATGAAACCGACGGATTTATGGCTTTGATGACAGCTCCTATGGCAAGCATCAATATCACGGCTGCTATCGAAACTGACAGAAAGTTGAGAAGTACACACGCACCGCCTATACTGTAGCTTCTTTTGAGCATCTGTTTTTCTGTGCGGGCAGGCTCGAACGGTATTTTATATTCAGGCAGTTTCAGCCATGGGAGAACTTTTGAATAGTCATCGCTGTATTTATGGTATTCCGTGGGATTATCGAAAGGGTCTTTAAGGCGCTGCTGCAATTCGGGAGTCAGTTCGGCAGGCTGTGAAAAAGCGCTTGTATCGGTGAACTGCCCTGAACCTGCGGCTGACTGTCCGTATCCGGGATTCTGGTTCATATGGAGTGATATCCTTTCACATTAAGTTATTGCTCCGCATAACGGAGCTATACATCAATATTCTATCATATTTTTCTCTGATTGTAAAGAACATTGTGAAAAAAATCCACGGCGTTCTGAAATTACAATATTCAGAACAGACTCTAAGGTCTGCAAATTTAGAAAATAACCTATAGACAAATGAAATGTTTTGTGATATAATGTAAGGTGCATTAGTGTATGGAGGTGCAGAGACAATGAAAACGCTTTATGTGTCAGACCTTGACGGCACACTGCTGAATTCAGAAGCAGAGATTACGCCTGAAACAAGGGAGAAACTCAACCGTCTCATATCAGACGGAATGTGCTTTACATTTGCCACGGCACGTTCAATATATTCTGCCCTGCCCATCACTGACGGGCTTGATATCAATGTACCGTGCATACTGATGAACGGCGTGAGCATCTATGACAAAAAACAGCAGCGCTATGTGCGGAATGTCACTATACCGTGCAGCGCATCCGAACGCATTATCCGCACTTTTCAGGATATGGGCGAGCACTGCTTCATGTACAAGTTCATAGACGGCAGGCTTACGTGCTGTTATACCGAGATCACCGACAGAGTTATGAAAAGCTTTGCAGAAGTGCGGAAAAAACGCTATAATAAGCCGTTTCTGCAATGTCGTACACTTCTTGACGAAGCTGATGATAATGTCGCTTATTTTACGGTTACGGGCGGCTATGACAGACTTAAAGCCGTTGCGGACAGGCTTTCCGATGTTGAGGGTGCGTCCCATGCATTTTATGAGGACAGCTATTCCCACAACTGGTATCTGGAATTTTTCTCGGCTGAGGCATCAAAGGACAATGCCGTGAGGTATCTCAAAGAAAATTACGGCTTTGACAAAGTTGTGGCATTCGGCGATAACTACAATGACATATCAATGCTGAAATTTGCCGATACTGCGGTAGTTGTTGAAAATGCGCCAGATGCGGTAAAGGCGATCGCAGATCATGTCACAGGTACGAATGAGTGCGGCGGAGTTGCAGAGTATCTTATGAATCATGCCGCTGATAATTGAATGAAAATAACTGTATTACAGTTTTCAGAAATATGAAAGGAATTGAATGAAATGAAAAAACTTATGTTAGGAAATGAGGCATTTGCAAGAGGTCTTTATGAGGCAGGCTGCCGCATCGTATCCAGCTATCCGGGTACTCCTTCAACAGAGATAACCGAGGAAGTTGCAAAATATGATGAGGTCTATGCTGAATGGGCACCGAATGAAAAGGTCGCTATGGAGACTGCCCTCGGTGCATCTATCGCAGGCGCAAGATCTTTCTGCGGCATGAAGCACGTTGGTCTCAACGTTGCTGCTGATCCTCTCTATACAGCATCTTATACAGGCGTAAACGGCGGTATGGTCATCGCAGTTGCAGACGATCAGGGTATGCATTCATCTCAGAATGAACAGGACAGCCGTCATCATGCCATTGCTTCAAAAGTACCTATGCTTGAACCTTCGGATTCAGGCGAAGTAAAGGAATTCGTCAAGACAGCTTTCGAGCTTTCAGAGCAGTTCGACGCTCCGTTTATCGTAAGAATGTCCACAAGAGTTGCTCATTCACAGAGCAGTGTTGAGCTTGTTGACAGAAATGAGCCTGAACTCAAGCCATATGAAAAGAATCCTCAGAAATATGTTATGATGCCTGCATTCGCAAAGAGCAGACACGTTTTCGTTGAGGAGAGAACAAAGAAACTCATCGAATTTGCTGAAACTTCATCTCTCAACCGCACAGAAATTTCCGACAAGGCTGAATTCGGCGTTATCACAAACGGTGCGGCTTATCAGTATGTCAAGGAGGCTCTCGGCGAAAAGGCTTCCGTGCTCAAACTTGGCATCGTAAATCCTCTCCCTGTTAAGCTTATTCAGGATTTTGCCGCTAAATACGAGAAAATTTACGTGATAGAAGAACTTGACGGCATTATTGAACAGCATTGCCGCAATATCGGCGTTACAAACATTCAGGGCAAGGAAATTTTCGGTTGTATCGGCGAACTTTCACAGTCTATCATTGCAGAAAAGCTCCTCGGCATCACAAAGGAATCTGCATCACTTGACGAGAATATCCCTGTACGTCCTCCTGTTATGTGCCCGGGCTGTCCTCACAGAGGTCTGTTCTACTGCCTCAGCAAGAACAATATCACTGTTTCAGGCGATATCGGATGCTATACTCTCGGAGCTGCTGCACCGCTCTTTGCTGTTGATACAACTATCTGCATGGGCGCTTCGATCTCAGGTCTCCACGGCTTCAACAAGGCAAGGGGAGCAGAGTCAGAGCATAAGACAGTTGCTGTTATCGGTGACTCAACATTCATGCACAGCGGTATCACTGGTCTTGTAAATATCGCATACAACAACTCAAATTCAACAGTTATCATTCTCGATAACTCCATTACAGGCATGACAGGTCATCAGCAGAACCCGACTACAGGCAAGAACCTCAAGGGCGATCCTGCCGCCGCTGTAAATCTTGAAGAACTCTGCAAGGCTGTCGGCATCAAGCGTGTACGTGTGGTTGATCCATATCACCTTGCTGAAACCGAAGCTGCTATCAAGGAAGAACTTGCTGCTGACGAGGCATCTGTTATTATTTCCCGCCGTCCGTGTGCACTTCTCAAATACGTTAAGCACAACGCTCCTGTTGCTGTTGATACAGATAAGTGCGTAGGCTGCAAGAATTGCATGAAGCTTGGCTGTCCTGCAATTTCAATGAAGAACGGCAAGGCTGTCATCGACCATACTCAGTGCGTAGGCTGCGGCATCTGTCAGGAACAGTGCAAGATCGGCGCAATAAAGTAATGAAAATACGTCATATAAACTGCCCGTACTGCGATATTGAGATGAAGTTCAAGGGAGTGGAGCGCATCTGCGTTTCATCTGCTCCAACCCTTAGTATAGTACTTAATGTCAGCGCAGTACATGGCGTTATACCTGTAAGCATATACGAATGTCCGCTGTGCGGAAAACTTGAATTTTTCAGGTACAGAAAACCTAAAAAACTTTGATTAATAAGGAAATGGGGAAAGATCATGCAGACAGAAATTTATCTTGAATTTGAAAAATGGCTCGACAATCTGCTCGAAAACAATGATATTCCTGATGAAACAGCCGCATTCAACTTCAATCTCTATGAGGAATCGGCTGAAAACAGCATCTACAGCATTCAGATAATTGCCGCTGACAGTTTCGATGAAAACGACAGCGACTGGGCTTGCTGTGAGGTATGGTCGTCAGAGGAGGATATTTTCTGCATCGAGCTTTCCGATGAGGACGATTCAAGCCGTAATGCGGCTGAAAAGCTTATCACGGAAATGTGTGAGGAATATCTCGAAAGCGGAAAGTACAGGGAAATACTTCTCGGAACAAAGGCGGTAGGACTCGGCTTTGTTGACGGCGATCTTGATATTATTTACAGAGCAGAAAGGAAATAATCATATGTCAGATTTTATGGATGATATAGGTATGCCTGCCGCTAATACGGCACAGCCTCAGACGGAACAGGCACCAAATCACAATACTCAGAATTACTGGGCTTCACAGGCTCCTGCATCTTCTCAGGGCAGTTCGATCAACCTGACAAAAGGTTCTGAACCAGCACCTGCACAGCCAAGCGGCTACGGAACACGCCCGAATGACTATGGTGCATCAGCAACAGCACCTGTACAGCCAAGCGGCTACGGAACACGTCCGAATGACTACGGTGCATCAGCAACAGCACCTGCACAGCCGAGCGGCTACGGAACACGCCCGAATGACTATGGTGCATCAGCAGCAGCACCTGCACAGCCAAGCGGCTACGGAACACGTCCGAATGACTATGGTGCATCAGCAACAGCACCTGCACAGCCGAGCGGTTACGGAACACGCCCGAATAACTATGGTGAACCAATGCAGAGAAACGGCTACAATAACGCTGCTGCAAGTATAAACAACGGTTATGGTACACGTCCGAATGACTATAATGATATGTATCAGCAAGGCAGCTTTGATTCGTCTTTTGCGGCAGCTCAGAGTTATACATTAATGGGTGTCGTTCTTGGAACTCTTGGTGCGATAGTAGGCGCTATACCGGGATTTCTGCTGATGCTGATTCTCGGAAAAATCGGTTATTTTGCCGTAATCAGCGGTATGGTGCTCGCAGGCGGAGCATTCTTCGGCTTCAGCATAGGCTCAAGCAAGGAAAATGTTCCTGAAAAAGTATGTATGATCGTCTGCGTAATCGTCTGTGCAATTGCGGTGTACCTCGGCGTGCGTATCTGCTGGTGCTGGGAAATTATTGATGAGATCAATAAATATCTGCCCGAACTTATGGATCAGGCAGGCGCATATGCTAATGAGGAATATTCTGAAATAGAGATCAAAAAACTTGCCAAGAAGCTTTTCCTTGAAGAACTCGGACTGAGAGATCTGTCATTCTCAAGCGTTTCTGCTCATTTCAGCACAATTCTTGACAGAATCGAATGCAAAGGCAAGTTTGTTAAGGATCTTTTATTAAGCTATTTATTCGCATTTGTAGGCGGAATAGGTGTCTTTTCAAAAACCAAATAAAAGGAGTAATTATAAATGGAAACTAAATCAATTATGATAGTCGGCGTAGGCGGACAGGGTTCGCTTCTCGCTTCAAGACTTCTCGGAAACGTTCTTCTCGCTCAGGGATATGACGTTAAGGTGAGCGAAGTCCACGGTATGTCACAGAGAGGCGGAAGCGTTGTTACATACGTAAAATACGGCGACAAGGTGTACTCTCCTATCATTGAAAAGGGTGAGGCTGATGCTGTTATCTCATTCGAGCTTCTTGAAGCAGCAAGATGCCTTCCATATCTCAAAAAGGGAGGCAAGCTCATTACATCAACTCAGAAAATAGAGCCAATGCCTGTTATTACAGGTGCTGCTCAGTATCCTGATGACCTTGCAGAAAAGATAAAAGCCGCAGGTGCTGATATAATCGCTGTTGATGCACTTTCACTTGCAGAACAGGCAGGAACAGCAAAGGCTTCAAACGTTGTACTCATGGGCGTTTTCGCTGCAACTACCGACTATTCCGATGATTTATGGCAGAAGGCACTTGAACAGTGTGTACCGCCAAAGTTCCTTGAACTCAATAAGAAAGCCTTTGAGCTTGGTAAGAACGCTAAGTAATGAAATTTCAGAAAATTGCAGCATTCCACTGCTCTGGCAATGCGCCTGCAATTACAGCAGTCAAATTCAATGCTGAAAGCATAGACGAATTAGGGCAACATCGCACAAAGCACGTCTGACGACTTTGTACGTCATAAACTTGTACCCCAAGGGCACTTCCTTCGGGCGCTCTTTCCCGTCATATTACACAGAAATTCCTTGCCATACGTGGTCTCTCCCTGTGGGAGAGGTGTCAGCGAAGCTGACAGAGAGGCTGACCGACAGACCAGTATGCCTGCGAAATTTCTATGCAATCTGACGAAAAATCTG
>JAKSQT010000169.1 GCA_024403995.1 Ruminococcus sp. | reverse complement strand
CCAATACCTTTTCACGAATATCACTAAGCTGACTCAGCTCATAAAGATGCTCATTACGATATTTCTTTTCCTGCCTGCCGCTGAGTGCTTTCATTTCATCACCATAGACTTTCAGCTTGCGATATTTTTTCAGCACATTTATTTTTGTTTGGAGATCCTCAATCTCTGTTTTTTGAGTGCTCAACTCAGAAAGCAAGTGACGGCTGTGTGCGTATGCTGAAAGCGAAGCCTGATGTATCTGTTCAGGTTCAATATCATACTCCACAATAATGTTTTTTGCAATGCTTGCAAGCTTCATATTGCCACGGTCGATAGCATCCTGAATGAATTTGTTCTCAGGCTTCTGCGTGATTTGCCTGATTTTTGTTCTCGGTGCGTAGATCATCACGCCCTGATACATTGCGATACGGTCTTTGATCTGCTTTGTTTCATAGTACCAGCCCAGAGTTTTGGCCCTCGTCATTTTTGCACGAGGGTTGTTTTCTTTTTGCTCCGCAAGCATGAATTTCAGGTCGATTTTATGCTCAGGATTATACTCTGCAGGTATGCCATATTCGGCGCATTTTTTGAAGAAAATTCTCCAAGTTTTCGCTCTCCTTGACAACCTGATCTATCGCATATTTCAGCTTTGCTTTCCATGATAATCCCTGCCGTGTCATATCCCATTCCCAATGGTTCTTGCCTTTGCTCAATTCATGATGTTCAATCACAGCAAGATGATGCTTTCTGCATATCTCATCAGTGATATTCATAAGCTTCTGAAATGAGCGATCCTGTTTGGTCGTATGACGGTTTTCGTGCGTTTCAAAAGTCCTGCCGTCGATGCAGTTGGTATTATTGAAAACGACATGAAGATGCGTATGCTTCTTGTTAACATGGCAAGCCATGAAATACTGATATTCGCCTTTGAGAAACTGCTCACATATCTCTTGACCTAATTGCAAAGCTCTCTCAGGTGTGATTTCCCCAGGCTTGAAACTCACAATGAAGTGCTGAGCAAGAACGGAACTTCTGCCCGTTCCGCTTGCCCGTATTTCTTCATAGTCAAGATGAGCCTGTTCAGGAGCAGAGCTGCAGCCCTGTGTGAAAATCAGTCTGCCATTATCTGTCTTTTCAGGATTTGCAATATACTTCAGCGATGCAAGCTCATCAACTGAGACTGAAAAAATCT
>JAKSQT010000168.1 GCA_024403995.1 Ruminococcus sp. | reverse complement strand
GAACTGCTGTCTGCGCCTATATGGGCATCTGAACTCGGACAAAAATGTCCATGTTCAGAATCGCCACACGTCTTTGATGATGCGTGTCAGCTTGTGACAGTTGTGACAGCTTTTTACATACCGCCCCCACTCTCTAAAAACCGTCACAGCCGACACGAACTGTCACGCCTGAAAATGAAATTCAAGTTTTCTGCCATCATGTGAACGACAGCTATGATATCTGATATGATATTCATTCAACAGTCTGCCTGCGTTGACGTTCAGTTTTTTTGTCAAAGCGTTGACAGGAATTTCTATTTTCAAAAGCTGTGAAAGCTCCGTTGCCGAACCTGACCACATCGGGTTATCTGCTGTTACGATTTCAGAAATTTCGTCAAGCAGAGGTTCAGGCGGTTCTTTCCAAAGCTCCGTTTCAGCACGTTCAAGTTCCCAGATCAATTTTTCAGGATTGCGTGTCAGATGCAGCTTCTGATCTTGTTGGTCACGCCCTGAGATTTCAAGCACCGCCGTACCCGAAGTACGCTTTTCTTTGTGGAGCAGAAATGCTCCGTCAGCAGCTCCGAGCAATCCGTTTGTGCCTGAAATCATATCGAACTTATCATCAGACTGTTGCTTTCTGGTATGGTGTACCAACAGCAGACAGATTCCATATTCATCCGCAAATTGTTTGAGCTTTGTGATGATCTCATAATCATTCGCATAGCTGTATGAATCGCCGCCGACTTCACGCACTTTTTGCAGTGTATCAATGATAATTAGCGAAGTGTCTGGATATGAATGCAGAAAGCCTTTTAACTGTTCATCAAGACCGTTTCCGAGCTGACGGGCAGTTGTTGAGAAATACAGCCTGTCTGTGCTTTCCGTTCCGAACATTCTGTACAGCCGTTCCTGCAAACGCTTGTAGTCATCTTCAAGTGCAAGATACAGCACCGTTCCTTGGCGAACAGCGTAATCCCACAACGGCTGACCTGTGCTGACATGATAGGCAAGCTGTGCCATGAAAAAGCTCTTGCCAAGCTTAGGCGCACCAACAAAAAGATATGTGCCTGGGTAAAGCAGCCCGTCAATGATTGGCGGCTGCTTTGTATAGACGCAGTTGTAAAGCTCGTTCATGTTGATCGTAGGAAGATAGCTCGGATCAATCGAACGCAAAAGCTGTCTCTGCATTTCGTCAAAATAATCACATGAAGTATTGCAATCTTCCATGTTTTCTGATATAATATCAGTAGTGTTGTGAATTG
>JAKSQT010000167.1 GCA_024403995.1 Ruminococcus sp. | reverse complement strand
TGATGCTTGATAAACTTGGCGAGCACGGCATTTCTCAATTAATGGTCGAAGGCGGCGCTTCTATTCTCTGGTCGTTTATGAGTCAGCGTCTCTTTGATGAGATTAGAATTTATGTAGGGGCTTTAATTATCGGCGGAAAAACATCTCCTACGTTTGCTGATGGTGTTGGTTTTACCAAACCGGAAGAGTTTACGCGGCTGACGCTTAAGTCTGCAGAGCCGCTTGATGACGGGATTCTTCTGACGTGGCTGAGAAAAGATATCTGAGATATCTGAGATACTTGATTGGTATCTCGTTCTATATTTTATAAAATAATTATCCTCTTTGCAGCTTCATAAGTGTCGGCAGTTCGAGAAGCAGTTTCGGATTGTTTTTCACAAACGCCAATGCAATTCCTCTAAGGGTTACATTATCTACAGATATATCCGACAGCCGCGAAAAGATTCTGTTCACCTCTTCATCTGACATTTCGCAGTATGCCTTGTGAGCCATGTATGACGCCTGCAGATTCAGACCGAAGGTACTGTTTCTCCATGCCGAATCATAAGCCGTCAGAAACGCTTTTGAAGTATCTCCTGCTTTAACTGCAGCTGCAGCATATTCTCCGGCGAGTTTTCCTGTGTACATCGCCTGATAAATTCCGCCGCCGGTTAAGGCATTGGTAACGTGAGCCGCATCTCCGGCGATTAAAAGCCCGTCGAATGCGGTTTCTGCCAGAGGTTTTGACATAGGAATACCGCCTGTTATCAGTTCGAGGATTTTTCCCTCGGGAAAATGTTCTTTCATGAATTCATCAAGCAGATCTTTTGCACGGCTGCCGTCTTTTGATGTATCGCCGGTGATACCTATTCCTATATTTGCTGAACGGTTTCCTTTCGCAAATACCCAGATATACCCGCCAAATGCTTTTTCCGGGAAGAAATAAATGAGGTTTGCAGTATCATCAATATCGATTCCCGACACCAGATATTCACAGCACGAACCAGCTTCGGAAAGCGGCAGCGTGGTATTTACCCCGGCACGTTTTGCAAACTGTGATTCAACACCGTCAGCTGCAATGATGACCTTTGTTCTGATATGATATTCTGTACCGTTCTGATTGATTACCGCACCGGTCAGTTTTCCGTTTTCAAGGATGGGGCGTGCCCGCGCCCGTACTTCGACATCAGCTCCTGCGTCTTTTGCGCGCATGACTAATTCACGGTCGAATAGTTTTCTGTTGAGCGTATAGCCTATGATATTTTTGCTGGTTAAG
>JAKSQT010000166.1 GCA_024403995.1 Ruminococcus sp. | reverse complement strand
TCCGGAATATGCCTGCTGTTGAACTGCGGGACTTACTACATTACCCTTTTTTACCTGAAGCACAGAAGGTTTTAGCATCCCGCGGAATTTCCGTTGATTCACTGTCAAAGACTGATACCGGCAGAAATTATCTTGAAAAAGCCTGTCAGCGTGTGATGTTTGCAATAGACGGAAAAGAACTTTATCCGGCGGATAATTCCGGGGACAATGTCTCAGATATTGTAACATATGTATTAGCGCGGATTCTTGTATCATGCGTAAAAGACAGGCAGACGATTCACCGTTTTGTCAATGCGGAGGCAAAGCGTGTCTATTCTGCGCTTTCTGCTGAACAGAATATGTCTTTGAAGCAGCGTGTCTGTTCTGAGTTCGGCATCTCTGTTGATACAAAAAAACTTACCGTCATTCAGTATGTGGAGATGTGTTCAGGCATTCGTGACGCAAAGTGGCGTCTGATTAACCGGGATGTTTTTGACGGATATGTTCCCGTCTCTTCAGATGAGCTGGAGATTCTTCTCTGCGAAAAAATCAAGAATCATTTAAGTTCAAATCTTCCGCTCGCCGTTCCTGCATCCCTTGAGCGTGAGCTGCAGCCGTGGGTTGAAAAGCTTACAACGAAGGTTAAAGAGCGTACCTTAGAAGAGTTTGGAACTGTCGAGGAAACAGCGTTTCCGCCCTGTATTCAGACACTTATCGAGGCAGCGGCTGCAGGGGCTAATATTGTGCACTCCGGGCGGTTTGCTCTTGTTACGTTCCTGCACACGGTTGGTATGAGCGAAGATCAGATTGAGGGGATTTTCTCCCGCAGTCCGAATTACAATGCGGATATGACTGAATATCAGGTTAATCATATCTTAACGCATGAGTATGATTCGATGTCGTGCGCCACGATGCAGACGCATGGTGTCTGTTCGCATAAGTCAGCGCAGTGTACGAAGATTAATCATCCGCTAAATTATTACCGGAATGCGAAGAAGCTTGCGGAGCGTAAACGGCTCGCAGAAGAACGCAGAGCGGCAAATGAAGCAGCTGCAGCAGCGGCGAAAGCAAAGACTGAAGCGGGCGGGGAGATGCCAGACTCTGCGGGTAAGCAGAATTCTGAATCTGCTGAAGAGAAGAAATAATGTAACTATTCAGCCTCCTCGTCTGAAATACAAACGGTTGATTTGATTAGTTGAAATTGCCAAAGAAACCGCACTGGGAATAGTAAATTCATATAGAAAAATAAAGGGGATGAATAGTTACAACTGCTTTTATTCCACTGTTTTTTCTTCAGC
>JAKSQT010000165.1 GCA_024403995.1 Ruminococcus sp. | reverse complement strand
CGATACCGGATAAACGGCATCTGAACCTCGATGGAGTTTTCTCTTCTGCGAAGAAGAGCATTGTTCTTCGGGAGCTGAGAACTCAAAGCGGCAATGAATTCTTCATCGGGATAGACTGTTCCAAGCGGTGTTTCCCATGCAAAGTCGGCACAGGCGGTTGTGTATCCTTCGTGACCAGTTCCGATGATGACGAATGTTTTATCGAATGATGAGTCTATTTTTGCGTAGGAAACCGCAGCGGCAGGACCTGAGTAGATGAGTCCGGCATGGGGAACGACGATTCCTTTGGGGTTTGATACAGACGTTACCGTAGCATTGAAAAATGACGCAAGGAGAGTTGATAATCCGGCAGCATCAGCCGGATAAAACATACCCTGTAGTGTAGGAAGGCGCGGTGATTTTTCCGATACCGTTGACTCCTCTTCTGGTATTTTTTGTATCATATATATGAGTTATATGAAGATAAGGATGGAAAATATTCTCTGTTTTTCTATCCTTGACTTATCAGCCGTGTGTTTTGCGTATAGTTACGGCTGACTATGAGTACTTACTATTTGGTGTGAGATGTGATAAGGCTTTTTACTGAGTGAGCTTTACGAGCGCTGCAAAAACTTCCGCGACACAGATGACTTTATTCTATCCCGCTGAATAGTATCTGAACACAACTATGAGAAGCATTACTACATTTGACATTCAGTACGCCCACAGATTCTACGGATTCAAGGGCGAAGCGCAGTACTTACACGGACACACCGGAGTTCTCACTATTGAAGTCGAGGACACCATTAACAAAGGCGTTAACATGGTGTTTCCGTGTAACGAAATCCAGAAAACGGCATGGGCTGTGCTCAAGAACTTCGACCACGCGTTAATTCTGCGCGAAGATGACCCGCTTCTTCCGGCGGTTCTTGATGTTTATGAGAAGCAGGGAATTAAAAACGGTCATCCGCAGAATACGATGAAAGGTGCGGCATTTAAAACGGAATTAGCAGCGGCGTATCCGGACTGCCGTCTCGTAGTGACAAAAGAAACGATGACGGTCGAAGGTATGATTAAGATTGTCTATGACCTGTTAAAAGATAAACTCAACATCGCAAAAATTACGTTTACCAGCGGCGTCAATGCAGCATCACAGGAGTATCAGGTGAAAGGCACTATTGACCGCTGTCCGCTGTGCGGGATTGCATTAAATGAAAAAGGCGTCTGTCCTAAATGCGGATACCGTAAGTAACGATGAATGAATAAGCCGGAAAGACAAAGGTCTTCTCCGTTTTTTTTTTCGAGCAGATTTTATGAGAAGTAACTATTCAGCCATCTATTTCAAGAGAGAGATGAACAGTTCAAAAAAACAAAAA
>JAKSQT010000164.1 GCA_024403995.1 Ruminococcus sp. | reverse complement strand
GAGAATTTCGCTCGAAGCAGCGGTTACGTCTGAGGTGTCAGGGGCTGATGCAGTGCTTTCATTCGCTCTTCCTCCCGGACATTATGCAACGACGGTTGCCCGCGAGTATATGCAGGCAGAACCTGAAATGATGGTGTAAGCCTCACGTAAAATCCCATAAGGTTTATTCATCACAGAAAACCAATACATATTACTCAAATGACATCAGGCGATTTATTCAGGGTTGAATTCCGCGTCCAAAATTCTGTGCACAAATACTATCTTGTCCGTGAGATATTTTCAGACGCACACAAATTTTCCGCGTCCCGCCTGATAACATCAGGAACACCGCCTGCCAAAGCCCAGATTAACCGCTGTGCTGCGCTCTATGGTTTTGATTTGGAACTCAAATGTATTGCAAAGGCGTCAAAGTACAGAATTGAACGCTTCAGATATGATGTAACCGACGGCGGAGATGCTGTTTTTGAACTTGAACGCCATAGACTTCTTTTATCCCGCAAATTCCGTTTTGTTTCAAAGGAACGTTTTATCGCTGAATATATAGCATCAGCGCCGGGCATTACCTTATCTGCGGATGAAATTCTGCAGCTTTTTGCCGAGGGAAAAATTCCCCGCGGCAGTACGCTTTCTCTTATTAACCGCGTACAAAATCTGCATAACGCTGTTGCACAGCGTGACGGCAAAGTGCCGTCTGCTGCAAAACTGGTGCGGATATATGATACCATCTCAGCAAATCTCAATCGCCCTGTTTTATCTTCAGACGATAAGGCTGAGCTGAAAAAACTCACCTCCGGATTTTCAGCGCGTATCCGTCAGGGTTTCTATCCGTTTGAACAGTGTGTTTTATTCCACGATGCGTTATGCACGCTGTTTCCGGATGATGAGCTGTTCACGTACGAGGTTTTTGCATCGCTTCTTGATGCATACGGATATTATATGAATCCCCGTGATGTTGTATCTCTCGATGATGCGGCAGCATTTGCTCACGCGGCAAATCCGACACTTGAACAGGAAGTGAGGCACTTAAACGAGCAGAAGTTCAAGGTAAAAGCAGGCGGAAAGCAGAAACGGCTTGAGTTTTTTGAGTGATTGATTCTCTGTTTTTCCGTCAGTCTTATTCTTTTCTACAACCAACATATTCGGTATGCGAATACAAAAGACTCTTCTGTTCTCCATATTAATTCTTTTCCTTCTCGGCTGCATTGTATCGGCCGGCTGTGTTACTGAGGATCTTTCAGTGACGCTCCCTGAAATTACGCAGATGACTGAGTATGATGACTTCAATCTCTATCTGGCAGATTACACAGAGTGCGACTACAAACTCGATGAACTGCTTGATGAACATATTACAGACACTGATGTTTTGAA
>JAKSQT010000163.1 GCA_024403995.1 Ruminococcus sp. | reverse complement strand
GTTCTCCTATCAGAAGCTTGTATCTGTTTGATATGTATTTTAATATGGACTGGTCGAGCTTGTTTCCGGCAGTCGTTACCGAATGTGAAACAACAACACCGTTGAGTGAAACAACTGCTATATCCGTCGTTCCTCCTCCGATATCCACGACCATATGTCCGCCGGGCTTTGAAATGTCTATATCAGCACCCAGCATAGCGGCTATAGGCTCCTGAATAAAATATATGCTTCGTGCTCCGGCACCTATTGCAGCTTCGACAACTGCACGGCTCTCAACATCAGTTATGAACGAAGGAATACAGAGAACTATTCGCGGACGTATCGGCTGATTTCCGAGTACTCTGAGAATAAGATTCTGTATCATTACTTCTGCCATTCCGTCATCGGATATTACTCCGTCTGCAAGCGGCCGGACTATCGTAATATAATCAGGCGTTCTTCCGATCATATTATAGGCATCGGTACCGACTGCTATTACTTCTTTTTTATACCTGTGATATGCAACAACAGTAGGCTCGTTCAGAATTACTCCCTTTCGGTTCGATGAAACGACCATGTTGGCAGTTCCAAGATCTATACCAATGTCCATAATATTTAACGCCTCCTTTATTTTGGTTTTGACTGTGCGGCTGCTGCAAGGAATACTTCAGCGGCACCTGCCTGCTTTAACAGTGATGCGCAGCGGTTCACCGTTGCCGCTGTTGTAATTACGTCATCACACAGGATAACTTTTTTTCCGGTGATATCTGTATCATATACATCAAATGCAGTCAGATTTACAAATCTCTGTGCCCTTCCGAGAAAATGCTGTGACGAAGCTGTTTTCTGCCTGAACAGAATATCATTTCTCAGAGGGATATCAAGTGCATCCGAGATCTCCTTTGCTATCACTTCTGCCTGATTATAGCCTCTGGAAGCAAGCGAGCTTCGTGACATCGGAACAGGCACGATCATATCAAATTTTCTGCTGCTGTATTCGTGCTTCATTATTTCCGAAATGATCTTTCCGCTGTACTCACCGAAATTTTTATTATTTCCGCGTTTAAGAGAAAGTATGCCTTCACGGGTCCTTCCATCATAGCGAAATGGAACTACTGCTCCGCTGTAGCTGAGTTTCTGGGAGCAGATACAGATCTCCTTGCCGCACTCTTTGCATACCTTATCATAAACTGCCTCTATCGATCTGCTGCATTTGCCGCAGATCAGCTTATCCCATCTGATAAAATCGCCGCAGCACGGACATCTGTTCGGAAAAAACAGATCAAGAATGAATTTACTCGCTGTACTCATTTGTGATCTCTTTTTCCAGCATCATCTTCAGGCATGTATATCTCAGTGTTCTTCGGTCATTGTCGACCATCTGCCAGACTTTATTCTGGGATC
>JAKSQT010000162.1 GCA_024403995.1 Ruminococcus sp. | reverse complement strand
CTCATATACATTTTGTTAAATAGCATGAGATACAATTGATACATATGGATAAGAAAGACGAAAATTTACCCTATGATCCGGATACGCTGCGCCGGATTCAGGAACATCCGTGTTTCAGCCAGGATGCAAAGCATCTCTTCGGACGCTGTCATGTAGCAGTAGCTCCGAAATGCAACATCCAGTGTAACTACTGTGTACGTGACTTTGACTGTGTCAATGAGTCGCGCCCCGGTGTTGCAAGTGAAATCTTATCTCCGGCTGAAGCACTTTTACGGATTGATGAAGTTGTCACTAAGATGAAGCATATCAAAGTCGTTGGTATCGCAGGACCCGGAGATCCGCTTGCAAACGAGGAGACATTTGAGACGCTGAAAGCTGTTCATGCAAAATATCCTGAGACAATTCTTTGCATCAGTACTAATGGTCTTCTTCTTCCGGACAAAATTGATGAACTTGAGTCATACAATGTCAAAAATATCACGGTAACCCTGAATGCAATCGATGCATCCATCGGCGAGAAGATTTACTCATTTGTCGAGTACAATAACAAAAAATACACCGGACGCGAAGCTGCAGAACTTCTCTTACGTCAGCAGATGAAAGGTATTGAAGAAGCAGTTAAGCGCGGTATGCTGGTCAAAATTAACACGGTCTATATTCCGGGCGTAAATGACGCACACATCCCGGAGATT
This sequence comes from Ruminococcus sp., assembly GCA_024403995.1. Taxonomy (GTDB): domain Bacteria; phylum Bacillota; class Clostridia; order Oscillospirales; family Ruminococcaceae; genus Ruminococcus. The sequence goes on along the minus strand of JAKSQT010000162.1, from coordinate 699 downwards.
GCCAAAAAGGTAGGCGCGCTTGGCGTTTTCAACTTTAATATCATCCCGCTTATCCCGCAGTACAAGTTCAAAGACATCGTACCGCCGACACCGCAGGAAAAAGCACACATGCACGAACTCTGTGCGCCGTATGTACGGCAGATGAGACACTGTCAGCGCTGCAGGGCAGATGCTGTAGGGATGCTTGGAAAAGATGTTCAGGGAGAGTTTGGATGCGGCGGATGCAGCGGAAAACATGACGGCTCAGGCGGCGGATGCAGTCTGTAATGATATACGCTGAAATCAGATTCTCATATAAATCAAGAGTAACTATTCACTCCTCTTTTTTGACTGAGGGTTGTGTATTTCAGAGTCAAAAATAGAGATGAGTGAATTTATCAATGTGTCTCTAACTCCTTTTGATATATTTCACCGCTTGAGAGAAGTTTGCCGGATTTTGTGTCATAGAACATCCAGACAATGTATTTTCCGTCTTCTGATGGAAAGATTGGTTTTTCTATCTTCAGCATATCTCCTATTCTAAGTACTTTATCATCGCTTAATTCTGTAGTGTTATACACGGATTTATCATCCCTGAGCGTAAACACTACTTTCAGCCGCGAAACTGACACCGGATCACCCGCGGTCATTTCAAAGATATAATAGGTGCCTATAGAACTGAGATAGTTCATCTCTGCATTAGCCGGCTTATCTATCCCG
>JAKSQT010000161.1 GCA_024403995.1 Ruminococcus sp. | reverse complement strand
CTGTCGTTATATTCAATTTTACCATGAAAACGTAATAAAATCAATAGTTTTAGTGCGTTTTCACAGTCTTGTAACATACCTTTCAAAAAACTAAAAAAAATTTTAAATACTACTTGTAAAACAGAGTAAAATATTATAAAATAATAATGATGGTTGTTAAAACACAAACAACTCAAAAAATTTAACATGTCAATGACATTTTGAAAGGAAGTTAAATAATGGCAGGTTTAAACAAGGTTACAGTAGACGATATCAGTGTAAAGGGCAAAAAGGTTCTCGTAAGAGTTGACTTTAACGTACCGCTCAAGGATGGCGTTATCACAAACGACAACAGAATCCAGGCTGCTCTCCCTACAATAAAGAAGCTTATTGCAGACGGCGGCAAGGTAGTTCTCTGTTCACATCTCGGCAAGCCGAAGAACGGTCCGGAAGATAAGTTCTCACTTAAGCCGGCTGCTGACAGACTTGCAGAACTTGTTGATACAAAGGTAGTATTTGCTAAGGATGACACAGTTGTAGGCGAAAATGCCAAGAAGGCAGTTGCTGAAATGAACAACGGTGAAATCGTAGTTCTCGAAAATACACGTTTCAGAGGCGCTGACGAAACAAAGAACGGTGAAAACCTTTCACAGGAACTCGCTGCACTCGTAGACGGCGAAGTATTCGTTATGGACGCTTTCGGTTCAGCTCACAGAGCACATGCTTCAACAGCAGGTGTTACAAAGTTCGTTAAGGAAACAGCAGTTGGTTACCTCATGCAGAAGGAAATCCAGTACCTCGGAAATGCTGTTGAAGTTCCTGTAAGACCATTCGTTGCTATCCTCGGCGGCGCTAAGGTTGCTGACAAGCTCAACGTTATCTCAAACCTCCTCGAAAAGTGTGATACACTTATCATCGGCGGCGGTATGGCATACACATTCATCAAGGCACAGGGCGGTTCAGTTGGTAAGTCACTCGTTGATGACGAAAAGATCGACTACTGCAAGGAAATGATCGCTAAGGCTGAAAAGCTCGGCAAGAAGATCCTTCTCCCTGTTGATACAACAGTAGCAGCTGGTTTCCCTGATCCTATCGATGCACCTATCGAAGTATCAGTAGTTAAGTCAACAGAAATTCCTGCTGACAAGGAAGGTCTTGATATCGGTACAGAAACACAGAAGCTCTTTGCTGAAGCAGTTAAGTCAGCTAAGACAGTTGTTTGGAACGGACCTATGGGCGTATTCGAAAACCCAACACTCGCAGCTGGTACAATCGCTGTAGCTAAGGCTCTTGCTGAAACAGACGCTACAACAATCATCGGCGGCGGTGACTCAGCAGCAGCTGTTATGCAGCTCGGTTTCGCTGACAAGATGAGCCACATCTCAACAGGCGGCGGCGCTTCACTCGAATACCT
>JAKSQT010000160.1 GCA_024403995.1 Ruminococcus sp. | reverse complement strand
TTGATTACATTCCTGTCGGGCACTATAAAAGAGGTCAGGACACTCAAAACGGTATTGCTCAGGCACTCAAAGAAATGGGATTCGGTGAGGGTAAAAATGCAATTTCCCGTTGGCGAGCATCTGAGGTCGAGGTACTAAAAAAAATCTGCCTTGAACACAATATTCAGCCGACTATTCCTGAGAAGTCCAGAGGTACGCTTGAAGTTGCTGAATACAAGGAACAACGCAGGCAGGCTGATGAGCTGGCGGAGCAGAATGCTCAAATAACGGCGGACATTTCTGAAAAACAAGGCAAGAGCGAATCACTTGATAAAGAAATTGAGCAAAAGCTCGCTCAGGTCAATGTCATTCTCAACTATATTCCCGATTATGATAAAGAGGATAAGATTGAGAACGAGTGTCAGCAGATTTCCAGGGAGCTGAAAGATTTGCTTGACGGAAAGCTGTCTATCATGAAGCATAAGGACGATATTATCGCAAAAGTTGAAAAGCTCTGCAAGCTCGTTAAAAAGGTCAACGACAACGCTTACAAGTCAGGAAATACGATTTATTCGCTCCACGAAAAGCTCGATGCCACACAAAAAGAATGCGATGATGTTCGTCAGCGTTTGAAGCAGACTTCGGGAGAATGCAATGAGCTTCGCCGCAGTAATTCAGCTTTGAAAACTCAGGTTGATGATCTGACTGAATTTGTGAGCCTGTTGAAACGCTATGAACCTCAGAAATATGCTGAGGTCAGACAGACACAGGAACATATTCATGAACAGGAAATACAGCAGTCCGTCACCAAAAAGAAAAAATTGTGGGGACTGGAATAAACATATACACAAGATAGAAAGCAGGGGAAGTACCTGCTATGGAGGGAAAAATGACAAAAGAGAGAAAGTCCGAGCTTATCGCTCAGCTCGTTAATATTCTGAGCGAAATGATTGAAGTTGATTCCGCTTCTCAGAAAAATGCTCCGTCCGATACCGTTGAGATGCTGACCGTTAAGGAGTGTACCGAAGCGGTCAAGGGACTGTCCGAGCATACCGTCCGCAAGCTCATCAAGCAGGAGAAACTGCCGTATATTCGTACAGGTGAAGGCAAAAACGGCAAAATTCTCATAAACAAAGCTGACCTTCTTGCATATTTCGGGAGGTAAAACCACAAGCGACAGCAACAGACATATATATCTGTACGCTTGAAATGGCTGTTTTGCGAGGTTTATAACCTCAACAGACAGGAAATCCACAAATTCCATTGATTTATGGTGTACTCCCGAAAACCCCTTGACAAAGCCGCTAATTTGCGCTAACATATAGACAACAGGAGTATGCCATAAAATCTATGTTGACAGAAAGGAAATCAACTTATGGCTACGATAAGAAAAAGAGGAAACTCCTATCAGATCAGAGTTTCCTGCGG
>JAKSQT010000016.1 GCA_024403995.1 Ruminococcus sp. | reverse complement strand
AGATACAAGTTTATGACGTACAAAGTCGTCAGACGTGCTTTGTGCGGTGTTGCCCAAAATACATTCATAAATGTAAGGCTTCAAAATGAGCGTCTATATACTTATACTATTCTGAACGGAAAAACCCTTTAATTATTTTTTGACAGATGAAAAATCCTCAAAAAGCTCACCACAGTCCACAATTTCAACAGAAGCATTGGTTATTTCGATGAGTTCATTTTTCAGCGCATCAAGTTTTTCTGACAGCACAAGTATCTCGAGTGTCACATCGTCAGAAAAGTCGGAACTGACTGTTATAGTCTCGAAATTCGGCAGAATATAGGAAATTTTGCCGTACATACCATAGTCTGATACTATTTTAAGGCGATGGCACAGGCACATATTCATGATATGTGCGGCATCACAGGCAAGGCTTGCGGCATGAGAATAGGCACGGACAAGACCTCCGCCGCCGAGAAGAATACCTCCGAAATAACGTGTGACAACTACGCATACATCCGTCAGTCCACGCTTTTGCAGAACGTCAAGGACAGGTACACCTGCCGTTCCCTGCGGTTCGCCGTCGTCGGAATATCTGGAAATATTGTCCTGACGCAGAATATAGGCATAGACATTGTGCTTTGCTTTGCGGTGACGTGCCTTGACTGAATTGACGAACTCAACGGCTTCATCGTTTGTGGAAACAGGGGCAATATATCCGATAAACTCTGATTTTTTCTCGATGAACGAGTCTTCGGCTTTTTCAGAAATTGTAAAATAATTCATAATATTATAATAAGAAGGAAAAAGCCACTCGGAATGAGTGGCTTATAATAATTACTTATCGAGATTGAAACGCTTCTTGAATCTGTCTACACGTCCGCCTGTATCAACAAGCTTCTGCTTGCCGGTATAGAATGGATGGCACTTTGAGCAGATTTCAACCTTGATATTTTCCTTTGTAGACATTCTTTCGATTACGTTACCGCAGTGGCAGGTAATTGTTGTCTTAACAAAATTCGGATGGATTCCCTCTTTCACGATTGTCACCTCTTTCACAGATTTTTGTATCCGTGCAGCCCATCAGTTACCTTAGACAGTAGTGCATTCATACATTACCAAATTATTATATCACATTGTAAAAATAAAGTCAAGCAAAATATGATATTTTTTTTCATTTAACAATATTCCCTATCAAAAAGGCGAACCGTAGTCCGCCTTGAATGATCACTTCATGCTCTGTGTAAAGTCAGCATAGAGATTTTTCTCGATAACCTCAGCTTCTTCATGTGTAGGAGCTTTTGCTGTGAGATATGTCTTTATCTTAGGCTCTGTTCCCGATGGACGTACAATTGCCTTGCAGCCGTTTTCAAGATAGAATGCAAGAACATTTGACTTAGGCAGAGTCAGTTCAGTTGTCTCACCTGTGAGGATATTCTTTGAAATTCCTGCCTTATAGTCCTCGAAACGCTCAACTTTAAGACCGCCGATCTGCGCAGGATGATTTGTACGGAGACCTGTCATTATCTCCTCCATGCGCTTCATGCCGCTTGCGCCTTCAAATGTAAAGCTGTAGAGTGTCTGGTAGAATACGCCGTATTTCTTGTACATATTCTCTCGTGCCTGTAAGAGAGTAATACCCTGTGTGCGGTAATATGCAGCCATTTCGCAGATGAGCATTGACGCATTTACAGCATCCTTGTCACGTACATAGCCGCCTGAAAGATAGCCGTAGCTTTCCTCGAAACCGAAGATATATCTGTTCTCCTCGCCCTTAGCCTCAAGGAGACCTATCTGTTCGCCGATGAACTTGAAGCCTGTGAGAACATTGATGACCTCAACGCCGTAAGCCTCAGCAATAAGATTTACGATATCAGTTGTAACAATTGTCTTGACTGTTACAGGATTTTTCGGCATAATGCCCTTTTTCACGCTCTGGTCGCAGATGTATTCAAGAAGCATTGCGCCGACCTCGTTGCCTGAAAACAGAGCAAATCCACCTTTTCCGTCAGGTACGGCAATACCTACACGGTCACAGTCAGGATCGGTTGCAAGGAGAAGGTCAGGCTGTACTTCTGCACAGTATTTCAGACCTACTTCAAGAGCCTCACGGATTTCAGGGTTCGGATACGGACAGGTCGTGAAGTTTCCGTCGGGATTTTCCTGTTCCTTAACAACTGTAACGTCAGTAATGCCGATACGCTTCAGTATCTCACGGACAGGCTTGTTGCCGGTGCCGTTAAGAGGGGTATATACAACCTTCAGACCGCTTGATGCACACAGGTCTGTGTTGATGCCCTCGTTGAGAACGTGCTTATAGAAGTCCTCGATAACGTCCTCGCCGATGAAAGAAATATTTCCTTTTGAAACTTCTTCATCGAATGAAGCAGTCTTTACGCCTGTGAACATATCGAGTGAATTGATCTTTTCAATAATAATTTCAGCGCCTCGCAGAGTGATCTGGCAGCCGTCCTCACCATAAGCCTTGTAGCCGTTGTACTTGGCAGGATTGTGGCTTGCAGTCACCATGATGCCGCCCTGACATTTCAGTGCACGTACTGCAAAAGAAAGACATGGAGTCGGCATAAGCTCTGAATATATGTAAACTTTGATTCCGTTGGCAGCGAAAACTTCTGCTGCCGCCTTTGAGAAAACGTCTGATTTGATGCGGCTGTCATAAGAGATAGCAACACTTGGGTTTGAGTATTCCTGATTGAGATAATCAGCAAAGCCCTGTGTGGCACGTCTTACAGTGTAGATATTCATTCTGTTTGTACCTGCGCCGATAACGCCTCTGAGACCGCCTGTTCCGAATTCCAGATCACGATAGAATCTGTCGGATATAGCCTCGGTATCCCCTTTTATCTCTGCGAGTTCACGCTGAAGGTCTGCATCATCCTTTGCGTTTTCGCACCAGAGGCTATAAAGCTCTGTTTCTGTCATAATGAAAAATACCTCCCAAAGAAATATACAAATATTATATCACATTTTTTGCGATTTGAAAAGGGTTTTTCTTACATAAATACAAATTTTTATATTTTAATAAAAGAGAGCTTAATTTTAATAGAAAAACATAATTTTATACAGTGATTAAATTAAAGTTAATAAAAAAATGTGCGAAATACAGCAAAAGAAGTCAGATCGCTGCTGTCATATATTGCGGTTCGGTTAATTTGACCTGAAAAATCGCTCCTGAAAAGTCAACTTGCCTGGATTATGAGTTTTCAAAAGTTGCTGTTCATTATATTTATTTATAATATTACTCTGTCAATTAATTTAAGGCAACACCGCACAAAGATTGTGCGGCAGAAACGCAGTTAGATTTTTCGTCAGATTGTACAGAAATTTTGCAGGCATACTGTCGTATGGCAAAGAATTTCTGTGCAAGATGACGGAAAAGATACAAGTTTATGACGTACAAAGTCGTCAGACGTGCTTTGTGCGGTGTTGCCTTAAGTGAATATATCATAAAAAGCGGGCAGAATTAGCGGCGGTGCTCTTATAGAAATCTTTACTCTTTATCGGGGCAAACCTTTCTGAGAAAAGGTTCTTCCCCGACCCCCTTTCCAAAAGGCTTTCCCTCAATAATAAGTATCGCCGTTATATCTGCCCGTGAATTAATGTTATGAATGCTTATTAATCGCCGAATGATACTCCGATATCCCTTGCTGCGATAACGAGATGGTTGTCCACATCGACGAATTTTGTCTTGCCTGCGATATCCTCAAGCTTGTTCGAGGTTATCTTGTTGCCTATTTTAGCAACAGTCCTGCCGTATTTTTCCTGAGCTATGAGATATGCGGCATGAACACCGAACTGAGTTGAGAGCACTCTGTCATATGCACTCGGAGCACCGCCTCTGAGCATATGTCCCGGAACGCAGACACGAGCCTCGATGCCCGTATTAGCCTGAACCTGTGCGGCGATACGGCTTGTTGCAGTGATTATGCCAGCCTCTGCACGTTTCTTTGCACGTTCTTTTTTCTTCATCTGAGCCTCGTTGACATCGAATGCGCCCTCTGCAACAGCGAGTATCGAGAACATTTTTCCCGAAGCAGTTCTTGCCATTACAGAGTCGCACACCTTGTCGATATCATACGGAATTTCAGGGATAATGATTACATCAGCACCGCCTGCGATACCTGCATTGAGTGTCAGCCAGCCTGCCTTGTTGCCCATAATTTCGCATACAAGGATTCGTGAATGGCTTGCGGCTGTCGTGTGGAGACGGTCAATAACATCGGTTGCGATGTCAACTGCGGTATGGAAGCCGAATGTTACATCCGTGCCGAAAATATCATTGTCAATGGTCTTGGGGAGACCGATGATGTTGAGTCCCTCGTCAGCGAGCAGCTTTGAGGTCTTGTGAGTCCCGTTGCCGCCGAGGGTAAGCAGACAGTCAAGCTTCTGTTTCTTGTATGTCTCCTTCATGTTCTTTACCTTGTCGATATTGTCCTCACCGATGACCTGCATCATCTTGAACGGCTGACGTTTTGTGCCGAAGATAGTGCCGCCCTGAGTGAGAATGCCCGAAAAAGCTGAAGGTGACATTTCCTTGCAGAGGTTGTTGATAAGTCCGTAGTAACCGTTGGAAATACCTACGATCTCGACGTTTTCCTCGCCGAAGCGCTCATAACAGGCTTTTGCCACGCCTCTTATTGTTGCGTTCAGACCGGGGCAGTCGCCGCCGCTTGTAAGAATTCCAATTCTTCTTTTCATAGTGAATACCTCCGTTATGTTATTTTCCGGCGTACTTGTCAAAGAGCTTCTGTATCTCCTGCGGAGGCATTGGTTTTCCGTAGAGATAGCCCTGAGCGTAGTTACAGCCTGCCTTTCTGAGTATAGTTTCCTGATTGCTGTTTTCGATGCCTTCAGCGATAGTCTCGATTTTTTTCGACTTTGCGATGCGGATAACAGAGGAAACGATCTCGAAGGCGATATTATCATGCTCGATGTCCGTGATAAAGGAGCGATCGAGTTTGAGAAGCGTGATTGGTAGGATCTGGAGATAACTGAGTGACGAATAGCCTGTTCCGAAGTCGTCCATAGCAAGCTTTACGCCGAGATCACGGAGCTTGTTCATCTGTGAGACTGCGAAATCCACGTCACTAAGTGCGAGAGTTTCTGTAAGTTCGACTTCAAGCCATTTCGCCTCAAGTCCTGCCCTTGCAAGAGCCTCGAAGACCTTTTCTTTGAGGTCGGTCTGATAGAAGTCGGAGGATGCGAAATTAATCGACATCACGATGTTTGGATAGCCCATTTTCTGCCACAGCTTATTCTGACGGCAGCCCTCATTGAGGACGAAATCACTGATTTTGCCGATAAGATGCGAACTTTCGGCTATCGGTACGAAAACGTCAGGGTTCACGATCGTACCGTCAGGCTTTATCCATCTAATAAGTGCCTCAACGCCCATGATCTTATTGTTTGAGAGGTCAATCTTAGGCTGATAGAAAAGCTGGAGTTCATTGTTATCAATTGCGAGGGCGAGTGCCTTTTCAAGCGCAGTATTGCCGATTATCGAGTCATGCATACTCGGCTCATACGCACTTATGCTGCTCTGAACGCCCGAAGCAGATTTAAGGGCAAATTCTGCGTGTTCCATAATATCGAGGAAGGAATTTCCGTCACGGGGCAGCTTTGAATAACCTGCGGAACAAGTAAGGCTGACCGAGGCAAGTCCGTCAACGGCAAGCTTTGCAAATTCCTCCTGAATCGACCTGACAGTTGACATCGGCAGTTCATCGTCGCCGTAGTCACGGAGAAGAAGGGCAAAATTGTCGCCGCTTATTCTTGCTGCAAGACCGCTTGGCGTGACAAATTTATAGAGAAGATGGGCAAAATCCTTGAGTACGGAATTGCCGTTCGCATAGCCGCAGGTATCGTTGATGATGTGGAAACGGTCAATGTCAAGAACGATCATCCAGAACGAACAGTTAAGTATTCTGCTCGAATCGTATATCTCCTGACCGACATTCAGCAGTTTATTGCGGTTTGCGATCTCTGTCACCTCGTCGATGTAGGCAAGGCGCTCGATGAGGATATCCTTTTCGTGCTCCTCGGTGATATCAAGGATTGCTCCGCCGAAAAGCGGGAGGGTGTTGTCCGTGCCTTCTATCGATTTATATCGGTAGGAATACCAGCGGTAAATTCCGTCGCTTGACTTGATACGCATTTCGATGCTTCTGATATCGTGCGAGTCCATCGATTTCAGAGCGCCGTCGAAAAGAATACGGTCATTCGGGTGTATCATTGCACGGAACTGAGATGCGGTGACACTTGCTGATTTAAGACTGAGCATTTTCACAAGTTCGGGAGAAGCCCGGAAATTACGCTTGTCCACGCTCATAATTACGCCGATCTCCGCAAGTTCCATTGACGAATTGAAGAAGTCGTTGGCACTTGCGAGGTTGACTCTCATCTTTTTCAGTTCGGTGATATTGAAGCCTGTACTGATATAGATATTGCTTTTTTTGCGCTTGCGTGCGAGGGATGTGCTCCAGACTATGGATGTCAGCATATTGTCAGCGCCCTTGAAATGCGCTTCATAGGAACTGCTCTCGGCAATTTCCGTGAGGAGCTGTTCGGACGGATTGTTAAGTCCGAATGCTCTCCATAAAGCCGCCTTGTGGTCGGGAGCGGTGTCAGGCAGACCAAGTACCTCACGCAGTTTTTTGTTCATATAAAGATAGGAGAAATCGACCGACCAGACCACCATTTCAGTGTTCATGCTGTCAATTATCTTGATGAGCTGCGGTTCATCGAGGGTATTGTTCTTTGAATGACGTATATTGAAGACAAACGCAAGTATTAGCGAGCCGAATATCAATGTCGAAGTGTAGATGATGAGTGTCATATCCCTGTAATCGGGGTATTTCACGCAGAAAGCATTAACAAGAGCGGTTGCTGCGATTATTATAACAGCTGCAGCAACGTGATTGGTCTTTTTGATAGCAACCGCCTCCTTTTAATATAGTACTTAGACGATAATAAATAAGTATATAGCTGCTCTTATTATATTATAGCAAAAATTACTATAAATGTCAACAGATAATTTATGTTAACATAACAGAATTTATAAAATTATCTGAAATGTACAAGAAAGTTTCACGTAATATACACTTTTGCCCTGTATTATGTTATAATACAGTTAAATAAGATTCAGGAGGTAATATTATGGCTCATATTTTAATAGTAGATGATGAAGTTAATATAAGAAAGGTTGTCCGTGAATATGCCGAATTTGAGGGCTATGAGGTCACTGAAGCCGAAAACGGCATGGAGGCTGTAAGTCTCTGCCATTCCAACGACTACGACCTTATAATCATGGATGTCATGATGCCGAGGCTCGATGGCTATTCAGCCTGCAAGGAAATACATAAATCCAAGAATATCCCCGTTATCATGCTCTCTGCACGAGGCGAGGAATATGACAAGCTTTTCGGCTTTGAGATAGGCATTGATGACTATGTTGTAAAGCCGTTTTCACCAAAGGAACTTATGGCAAGAGTCAAGGTCGTCCTCAAAAGAAGCGTAAAACACGAGGAGACTGCTCAGCTCGACAAATATTCGTTCGAGGGACTTACTGTCGATGTTTCGGGCAGAGAAGTCTATGTCAACAACGAAAAAGTATCTATGACTCCAAAGGAATACGACCTTCTTTTCTATCTCGTCAAAAACAAGAATATCGCCCTCACTCGTGACAAGCTCCTTGAAGAAGTGTGGGGATATGACTTTTTCGGCGATGACAGAACCGTTGATACCCATATAAAAATGCTCAGAAACAGCCTCGGTGAATACAGAAAATTCATTGTAACCCTGAGAGGAATGGGATACAAGTTTGAAGCTTAAAAAAATCAGGAGCGCCGAAAGCCGCCTGCCGCTGAAATTCAAGGTCTGGATATATTTTGTCATGTTCACTCTTATGGTATTCTTTCTCCTCTGGCTTTTCCAGATATTGTTTCTCCAGAAATTCTACGAGAGAATGAAAGTCCACGGCGCTGAACAGAGTGCGGCGCAGATATCACAGTCGTTTGAAAGCATTCGTGACGAGAATTTCTATGACCTCATCACTGACATTGCCATGAAAAATGACCTGTGCGTTGAGGTCCTCGACCGCCACTGCCGTACAGTCTTTTCAGAAGAAGTTCTCGGCGACTGCCTTATCCACGGCAGGGAAAACAAGACTTTCTCCTATATTCAGGAGATCAGCCAGAGCGATAAGCATATCATCAGAGACCGTGTGAAAAATCCACGCAGCGGCTATGATATGCTGATTTACGGCTGTACCCTTGGTGATGCCGATAAGCCTGACGGATATCTTCTTGTCAATTCGGCACTCGTCCCCGTCGGCTCAACTGTAATGATAATCAAGCAGCAGCTCATGATAATTACTATCATCCTTATTATAGCCGCTTTTTTCATTTCAATGTACCTTTCTGCACACCTTTCCGCCCCTATCGACAGGATAACACGTTCCGCCGAGGAGCTTGCAAAGGGCAATTTCAACACAAAATTCGACGGCAGAGGCTATCTTGAAGCCAAAAAGCTTGCAGATACCCTTACTTATGCCGAAAAGGAGCTTTCAAAAGTCGATACCATGCAGCGTGACCTTATAGCCAATGTCTCGCATGACCTGAGAACTCCGCTGACCATGCTGAAAGCCTATGCCGAAATGATACGTGACCTTTCGGGCGATAATCCCGTAAAGCGCAACGAACATCTGGAAATAATCATAAACGAGACTGACCGCCTTGCACTTCTGGTCAACGATATCCTTGACCTTTCCAAGCTCGAAAGCGGCAAACAGAAGCTAACACCGTCCGAATTCGGCATATCTTCAAAACTTTCCGAGATAATCGACAGATTTGCCGGACTTTCCGAGAAAAAAGGCTATACCATCGAGTTTGCCCCCGACGAGGAACGCACGGTCTGCTGTGACGTGGTGAAAATTGAACAGGTCATCTATAACCTGATAAACAATGCAATAAACTATACAGGCGAGGACAAAAAAGTCTATGTCAGGCAGATAAACAAGCCTGACGGCGTTCTGATCGAAGTATCCGACACCGGTCAGGGCATCGAGGAGGACAAGATAAAGCTTATTTTCGACAAATACTACCGCTCCGAAAACCACAAGCGTGAAGTAGTCGGCACGGGACTCGGACTTTCAATTGTCAAAGCCGTACTCAAGCTCCATGACTATGACTACGGCGTAAGGAGCACTCTTGGAAAAGGCTCAACATTCTGGTTCAAAATAAACCTGTGAACTGCCCAAAACGGCGGTACTCATATAGAAGTTTCTGCTCTTTATCGGGGAAAAACGTTTTTTCAAAAGGGTTTCCCTCAATAATAAGCATAAAGTTTCTATATGTGTACCGCCGTTTTGCCTCACCACAACAAAAAAGCGGTCAGAAAACTCTGACCGCTGAAAAATTATTCTTTTTCTTCTTCCTTTTCTTCGTTGATGCTTTCGATGTCCTCGATAGTAAGTTCATCAAAATCGAATTCGAGAAGCTCATTGCAGTTAGGGCAGTTCATTGAACCGTCCTCAATGATACGCTCATCCAGAAGGATAGTATCTCCGCAGGTAGGACAAGTGATCTCATAAAGCTCATCGTCATCAAAATCATCGTCTTCGTCTTCATCATCGAGTTCTTCCCATTCTTCGTCTTCCTCGTCGCAGTTTTCACAGTCACCGCACTCGAAGTCCTCGTCCTCATAGAAATCGTCCTCGACAGCACCGAGATCCTCATCAAGAATATCGCAAAGCTCTGTAAGCTCGTCTATCTGTGACTGAAGATCCTCAACATAGAGAACAAGCTCAGACATTACCTCAGACATCTGAAGCAGAGCCTTTCCCTCTTTTGTTGAATTATCAATTTCGAGACCGTCAAGCAGTCCCTGTAAATAAGACATTTTTTCGGTAAGCTTCATAACAGCTCCCCCTTCCGGAAATTATGAATAATTTAGAATGTTATTGATATAAACGCTTTGTGCGATTATTTCCTTAGTTAGCTCTTGACATATATTCGCCTGTTCTTGTATCGATCTGGATCATTTCGCCTTCATCGATAAAGAGAGGAACCTTGATCTCTGCGCCTGTTTCAACAACAGCCGGCTTTGTAGCGTTTGTAGCTGTATCGCCCTTGAAGCCAGGATCAGTCTGTGTAACCTGGAGAGTTACGAAGTTTGGTGGTTCTACGCCGAAAACGCTGCCCTTATATGAAAGAACCTTACAGATCATTTCTTCCTTAACGAACTTGAAGCTGTCGCCGAGCTTGTCAGCGCTGATCGGAACCTGTTCAAAAGTTTCCTGATCCATGAAGTAGTAGAGATCGCCGTCAGTATAGCTGTACTGCATATCCTTTCTCTCAACGAAAGCTGTTGGGAACTTAGCTGTTGGGTTGAAAGAAGTTTCAACAACTGAACCTGTAATAACGTTCTTATACTTAGTTCTTACAAAAGCGGCACCCTTACCAGGCTTAACGTGCTGAAATTCAATAACCTGAACGACCTGACCGTCAAGCTCAAAGGTAACGCCGTTTCTGAAATCTCCTGCTGATATCATTATAAATACCTCCGTATTATTGCTCCCTCACCTGAAACCTGCACTGAAAATCAATGCGAAAAATGGCGGGGCAATTTCTAAATATTATTTGATACTCTATTTTACCACAAATTGAGAATTATTGCAATACCTAAAATAAGATTAATTCAAACTTATCAGGTTTTTATCAAATTTTGTGATGTTATCACAACCATTTTCGGTAAGAATGACGAAATCTTCAATGCGGACACCAAATTTTCCTGCGATATAGATACCCGGTTCAACCGTTACAACTGCTCCTTCGCTGAGCGGAAGCTTATAGTTAGGTGATGCATTCGGCTTTTCATGTATCTCAAGTCCGACTCCGTGACCGAGAGAATGTCCGAAACATTCACCATAGCCTGCCTTATCGATGATATCACGGGCGACCTTGTCAAGCTCACATCCCACAATGCCTGCCTTTGCAGCAGCAATGCCTGCAAGCTGTGCCTCAAGGACGATGTTGTAGACCTTCTCCATCTCCTCCGACGGCTTGCCAACGCAGACAGTTCTCGTCATATCGCTGTGATAGCCGTTGTAAACAGCGCCGAAATCCATGAGCACGAATTCGCCTTCCCCGACCTTCTTGTCTGACGGTACGCCGTGAGGCATTGATGTATCTGCACCTGCAAGCACTATCGTATCAAACGAGATATCCTCCGCACCGTTTACAAACATAAGGCGGTTGAGTTCAAGGGCTATTTCACGTTCTGTCCTGCCCGCCCTGATAAACGGCAGAAGCTGTTCAAGCGACCTTTCGGCGATATTCTGTGCCATTCTTATGCACTCGATCTCCTGTTCGTCCTTGACCATACGCATTGCGGATATGGCATTGCTGAGCGAATCGTCATCAATTATCGTGATATCCTTGAAAAAATGGCGATAGGTATTCAGTTCCTTTACCGTCATGCTCTCCGACTCGATCGCCATGCTGTGTGCATTATGCTTTGCAAGCAGTTCCGTAAGCTGAGGGCAGAGTTTCTTCAGTTCAATGACCTCGGCATCAGCAACGACTGCCCTTGCCTTTTCGATGTACCTGAAATCTATGAGAAGATAGGCTTTCTGCGGAAATGCAAGGATAATTCCTGCCGATGACTTCATGCCCGTAAAATAGCGCCTGTTGATGTCGGATGTTATGAGAGCGCAGTCTGCACCGGAAAATTTTTCAAATAATCTTTCAAATCTTGTCATAAGCACCTCATCAAAGCTCGGAAAGTGCCTGTACAGCAAGGTAATAGCTTCCGAAACCAAAGCCGCTTATGCTGCCCTTGCAGACCGGTGCTATGACTGAATTTGCACGGAAATCGTCACGGGCGAAAACGTTGCTGATATGCACTTCGATGCACGGGATCTTTATTGCAGCGATGGCATCCCTGATAGCGTAGCTGTAGTGTGTGTATGC
Organism: Ruminococcus sp.; assembly: GCA_024403995.1. GTDB lineage: Bacteria > Bacillota > Clostridia > Oscillospirales > Ruminococcaceae > Ruminococcus. Next base: position 25,774 of record JAKSQT010000016.1, on the reverse strand, counting down.
GCCTGCGTTGATGATAACGCCGTCAAATTCAAGGCGTGCGGCGTGGAGCTTATCAATTATAGCACCCTCGTGGTTGGACTGGAATATCTCGCATTCAAGCCCCTGATCCTTTGCACGTTCGATGATATTCTCATTCAGCACGTCGATCGAGGTATTTCCGTAAATTCCCGGCTCACGCTCGCCTAAAAGGTTGAGGTTCGGGCCGTGGATAACAAGTATTTTCTTTATCATGTTTTCCTCCTCTTGTCCTCCATAAAGCTGTGCGGCAGGAACGGCTTTTCCATTAACCGCTTGAAGCGTATGAAACGTTCTTTTCTGCCTTCCATCTCCATAGGACGGACGTATAATATTTTTATTCCTGAAAATTTAGCTCCCCATACATCTGTGAAGAGCTGATCTCCTACAGCCGCAGTCTCCTCTGCGGTAAGGTTCATTCGTTTTAGTGCCTCTGTATAGCCTTTTCTCAGAGGTTTGCCGCTTTCACTCACAAAATCAAGTCCAAGCGGCTCCGCAAACGGTCTTACACGTTCGGGGTGATTATTTGAGACGATGATGAGTTTTATGTCATTTTTCCGCATATCATCAAGCCATTCTGTTATTCCTGCGGCAGGTGTCTGGTCGTCATGCTTTGCAAGCGTGTTGTCAACATCAAGGATAAGTCCTTTTATGCCGTGCTTTTTGAGAAACTGCGGCGTAATGTCAACGGTCTGCCTGAAAGCATAGTCAACGTCGGTCAGTGTTATTTTATGGCGTATTCCCAAATCCGGTTTCAACTCCTGTTTATTTATTCAGGATATCAGTTTTTCCCGATACCCCTGTAATTCCCCGAAATCTACATTTTTTCTTCTATTTTATATGCAAATTTAAAGCAACACCGCACAAAGATTGTGCGGCAGAAACGCAGTCAGATTGCATAGAAATTTCGCAGGCATACTGTCATATGGCAAGAAATTTCTGTGTAATATGACGGGAAAGAGCGCCCGAAGGAAGTGACCTTGGGGTACAGGTTTATGACGTACAAAGTCGTCAGCCGTGCTTTGTGCGGTGCTGCCTGAATTCTCTCAGATAAATGAAAAAGCGAGCCTAAGCCCGCTTTTATCAACATAATTAAGCAACGTAAATCAATACTTACGCTTACGAGCTGCCTCAGACTTCTTCTTACGCTTTACAGAAGGCTTCTCGTAGTGCTCTCTCTTACGATATTCAGCAATAACGCCGTCCTTAGCGCAGCTTCTCTTGAATCTCTTGAGAGCTGTATCTAATGATTCGTTCTTGCCAACACGAATTTCTGCCACTTATTTTTCCCTCCCTTGTTCAGAGGTTGTACGGAAAAATTTTCCGTTACATCTATACTAAACACCTGTGGGTGTCAGTTAGCATAACCCTGAAAAAACAGCAGATATACAAAACTTAATATAACAATATTTTACCACATTACAGGGTAGATGTCAAGCCTTTTTTTCTATTTTAGCAAAATCGTTATTTTGCAACAATATTAACAAGTTTATTTGGTACATATATCTGTTTTACTATATTTTTGCCGTCGGTGACTTCCTTGACCTTGTCGTCAGCCATAGCCATAGCAATAACAGCATCCTTGTCTGCATCAACTGCAACATTCAGCTTAGCCTTGAGCTTTCCGTTAACCTGAACTACTATCTCAACTGTCTCCTCAACAAGCTCCTTTTCGTCATAAGTCGGCCAGCTTTCAAATGCAATTGTATCCTCGTGACCGAAAAGGCTCCATATCTCCTCGCCGACGTGCGGAGTTATGCATGACAGCATCTTGATAAGTCCTTCAGCGTATTCCTTCGGGCATTTGCCGTTCTTATAGACAGCGTTGACGAATATCATCATCTGGCTGATAGCTGTATTGAATGCAAGTATCTCAAAGTCGTCAGTGACCTTCTTGACAGTCTGGTGGTACACTTTTGTGAGTGCGCCGTCATTGTCGTCAGTGAGGTTCTCAGGCTCGGTGAAGAAGCTCCATACACGGTTGAGGAAACGTCTTGCGCCTTCAACACCTTGCTGGCTCCACGGCTTGCTGACTTCGTGTGGTCCCATGAACTTCTCATAGAGACGGAGAGTATCTGCGCCGAAATCCCTTACGATATCAGACGGATTTACAACAAATTCAGGGAAACGCTTACCCATTTTGATGCCGTTTTCGCCGAGTATCATACCCTGATGCACAAGCTTTTTGAACGGCTCTTTTGTAGGTGCCAAGCCCTTGTCATAGAGGTATCTGTTCCAGATACGTGAATATATAAGATGACCTACTGCGTGCTCAGGGCCGCCGATATAGAGGTCAACAGGCATCCAGTGCTTCAGAAGCTCCTGATTTGCAAATTCCTTGTCATTATGCGGATCTATGTAGCGGAAGTAGTACCAGCTTGAACCTGCGCTGCCCGGCATTGTTGAGGTCTCACGAGTGCCCTTTATGCCGTTTTTGTCGTATTTCTTCCACTCCTCGGCATTTTCGAGAGGTGCTTTGCCGTTTTTGCCCTTGTAGTCGTCAAGCTCAGGCAGAATCAGCGGCAGTTCTTCATCGTCAAGAGCATGAATCTGACCGTCCTCGCCGTGAACAACAGGAACAGGCTCGCCCCAGTAACGCTGACGTGCAAATATCCACTCACGGAAGTGATAGTTTACTGTACGCTTTGCGATTCCCATGCCTTCGAGCTTTGAGGTGATAGCTTCCTTAGCCTCCTCAACGGTAAGACCTGTGAATTCCTCTGAATTTATAAGCTTATAGCCCTTTCCGAGATAGCTCTGCTTCTCGAAAGCGGCTTCTGAAACGTCAACTTTGCCAAGCTTTTCGTCGCCGTCGATTACCTGAATCATGTCTATATTATGAGCGATGGCATACTCAAAGTCTCTCTGGTCGTGGCTCGGAACAGCCATAACTGCGCCTGTACCGTAGCTTGCAAGAACGAAATCGCCGATGAACATACGTACTTCCTTGCCGTTTACAGGGTTGATACAGGTAACGCCTTTGAGCTCACAGCCGGACTTTGTCTTGTTCAGCTCGGTTCTGTCCATGTCATTTTTCTTCTTGGTCTCGTCGATATAAGCCTGAACCTCATCCCTGTTCTGTACACGGTCAAGGAGACTCTCGGTGATTGCACCGTCAGGAGCGAGAACCATGAATGTGATACCGTAAATCGTCTCGATGCAGGTGGTGAATATGGAGAACTTTCCGCCGCCGACTATCTCAAATTCGACCTCAACGCCTGTGGATTTTCCTATCCAGTTGCGCTGGATAGCCTTTGTAGACTCGGGCCAGTCGATCTCGTCAAGACCTTCAAGGAGCTTTTCGGCGAATGCAGGCTGGTCAATTACCCACTGCTTCATGTTCTTTCTTACAACAGGATAGCCGCCACGCTCCGATTTACCGTCGATAACTTCATCGTTCGAGAGAACTGTACCAAGCTCCTCGCACCAGTTTACAGGCATATCGATGTACTTTGCATAGCCGTCCTTATAGAGCTGCTTGAATATCCACTGTGTCCACTTATAGAATTCAGGATCGGAAGTTGCCGTCATTTTTGACCAGTCATAGTCAAAGCCGAGTTCCTTGAGCTGATTTGAGAATGTGCCGATATTCTTCTGTGTGAAGCCGTTCGGGTGGTTGCCTGTAGTTACGGCATACTGCTCGGCAGGGAGACCGAATGAGTCATATCCCATCGGGTGGAGAACGTTGTAGCCCTGCATACGCTTCATTCTTGAAACGATGTCTGTAGCCGTGTATCCCTCAGGATGACCTGCGTGCAGACCTACGCCTGACGGATAAGGGAACATATCGAGAGCATAGAACTTAGGCTTGCTGAAATCCCATACATCTGTCTTGAAGGTCTCGTGTTCCTCCCAGTATTTCTGCCATTTCTGTTCGATGGCTTTAAAATCGTATTTGCTCATTTTTATTACCTCTTTGAATTATTCTTTTGTGATAAGTCCGCTGATATCGACCTGTTCGCCGTCAGCCCATACACCTTCAAGCTTATAGAAGCTGCGTGTTTCCTTATAGAAAACGTGTACAAGGATATCGCCGTAGTCGAGGATTATCCATGTATTTCCCGTATCAGCCTCACGTCTTTCAGGCTCTATTTTACGCTGTGAAAGCTGAAATTCAACTTCATCGGCAAGTGTTCTTGCATGGGTATTGCTCGTACCGTTTACAATAACGAAATAGTCTGCAAGAATGGTAAGATCGCCGATTTTCAGAAGCTGTATATCTTCTCCACGCTTGGAGTCAAGAGTTTTTATTATAAGTTCGATTTTTTCCTGTTGATTCATATATTTCCTTCTTTCTCATGAAATTTTCCTGTGATTTATTGTATATCATCCTTACGCATAGGCTCATCCGCATCCTCGACCTCGCTGAGCGTCATGCCTGTATCGTCATATGCACGGTTCTGATAATCCTTGACATACTCAATAAGCGACGTGTCATCAAGCGAAAGCGGCTCCTGATACGGTCTGTAGAACTTGTTGAGCATCGTTACCGTTGCATATTTGTGAACGGAATAAATATCATATGTCGAACCGTCCTCGGCAGGATATTTCGCACCCTCGCCCGGAACCATATTCACCCTTACGCTGTCCATTGTCAGTGTCGAGGCAAAATCCGCAAGCTTGCTGAGGTCGTCAACGCTCATGTCGGTTGCTATCCATTTATGCTTATAAATATCTTTAAGGTAGCTGTAAAGCTTGAGTCTGCCCTCGTCCTTGACGATGCTGAGCAGCTTCTGCATAGCAGCCGCCATGAATTTACGCTGATTTTTCATTCGTCCGAGGTCGCCCTCTGCCCATTCACGCCTGAAACGCACAAACCATTCAGCCTGTTCGCCGGTAAGCGTTACCTTGCCCTGTGGGATTATCTTGTCGGACTCGTACATTATCTCCTGTTCTATCTCCATCGGGATACCGCCCACAAGATCGACCATATCGGCAATATCGAAACAGGTCGTAGTAACATATGCATCTATCGGGATGCCGAAATTCTGCTGAACGGCATCAACAACACGCTGTATAGGCGGGTCAACGTAATAATCGCCCTGCATATAGATACTGTTGAACTTTGTTGTCGGACTGTTTGTAAAGTCAGGCACAGCAAGGTCACGGGGAATTTGCAGGATATTCAGTTCTGCGGCGGCGATGTCAAACTCGCATACCCACATAACATCGGTAAGCTGTTCGCTTTCGTCAAAGCCTATGAAAAGCACGGAATACTGACCTTCAATGAGCTGAGGAAGGTCAAGGCCGTCATTTATCTCGCTTTCAACCACTTCCGTCTTGACTTTGAGATCCATAGTATTTTCATGGAGTTCGCCCTCGATATCAACGGTAGGCTGCCACTCCTTAAAGTAGCGTATCACGGAAACACGCCTGTCGGGCTGACCAGTCTTTTTGAACCATAATATCGGCATATTCAGAAGAAGTGCGCCGATAATGACAAGGCTCACAACGACAGAACCGACGGATATCAGCGTATCCTTTACCGTACTTTTTTTCTTGCTTCTCTTTTTTTCATGATTATTATTGCCGCCATTGCTTCTGTGTCTCCTTGATGCGGCGATCCTGTCAGCCATTATCTCTGAGGAGTCAGGCATATCGTCATAATCAGGCGGACACGGCGGTTCAAGCTCAACGGCAGGCTTCAGTGATGATGCATCATGACGGGCACGGTAGAAATCGGCATTTTCCGTCACGCTGTCTGTTTTATACGAATTATCGACATCCGAGGCATATCTTCCCTGATACGGGCGGACAGGCTCTGCGGAGTAAATTTCAGTCTCATCCTTTGGTTCAGCCTCATATCGTCCACGGTAATGCGGCGTTTCGGCTTCATATCTGCCCTTATATTCCGTCGTATCAGCCTCATATCTTCCGTGATACTGCTGAGTTGGCGGAGTATCGAGCTTTTTTATCTTTTTGGGTTTAAATGTGTTGTTATCTTCCATTGGTTCTCTGCTGTTCATTCAAATCCCCTCTTTGGATTTATCGTCTTATGGCAACACCGCACAAAGCACGTCTGACGACTTTGTACGGTATTGCCTATTTTTTGAGACGGGTATAGAAATTATATCCCTCTAATGTACACGGCGGAACAAGACCGCCTTTTTTTATGACAGACTTGATGGCAAAGATAAATGCTTCAAGCATAGCGTCATTCAGGTCGGTATAGACTATTTTTCTCATTTTGTCAACGTCCTTGTAGTCTCTGTCTGCTGAAACAAGGTCGCCGAGATAGACTATCTCCTCAAGTCGTGACATTCCTGCCCTTCCGACAGTATGAAATCTTATGGAATTGAGGATATCAATGTCCTCAACGCCGAAATTCGTCTTGACAAAGTATGCACCTGCGACCGCATGGAGCAGCGAACGTGTTTCAAGCTCCTCACGGCATGGGGCAAAAACGTCATTGTCTGCAAGTTTTCTCTGCTCATCCTCGGGCATTTCCTTGCAAACGTCATGAAGAAGTCCTGCAAAATATGCTTTGTCGGTGTCCTCACCATATTTTTCGGCAAGTTTTCTGCATTCTGCCGCAACATTCAGCGAATGCTGATAGCGTTTCGGCGAAAGATGCTCTTTCAGGTAATTCTTCTTTTCGTCGAGATCATAATACAATTCGTTCACCTCATAATTGTCCGGTTTATTGTTATTTTTGTGGACGGAGAATTTTTCCGTCGGTCTGCGCCTTCGGCGTTGATTATTTTATTGATACAAACCTTTCAGCCTTATATATTGTACTACATTTTCGTTCAGATAGCAAGCAAAATCAAGTTTTTTTTCAATTTTTTTTCTGATATCCGACGACGACACCTCAACCGCCGGCGAAGATGATATCAGCACTCTGCCGTACTGTGAAAGCTCATCAGCCTTTTTCCTCAATTCAGCGAGGTCTCCGTCATTTCGTGATACCGCACAGAGCGTCACGGCAGAAAGAATATCCTCAAACCTGAACCATTTCTCAAAGGACAGCAGCATATCGCTCCCCACAAGCAGAAACAGCTCATCATCGGGATAAAGCTCACGGAAATGCTCAACAGTGTAAATCGAGTAGCTCACACGGTCGCTTTTCAGCTCATAGTCCGAAACACTGAGCTTTTCGCAGTCCTCACACGCAAATCTGAGCATAGCGAGCCTGTCCTCCTCTGATACATACTCATCGGATGAACGGTGCGGCGATATCTTCGACGGCATCAGGAAAAGCCTGTCGAGAGAAAAGTCCCTTACAGCGGTATTTGCAAGGTGGATGTGCCCGTTGTGGACAGGGTTGAAGCTGCCGCCGTATATGCCGATACGCATTTTACTTAGCCTTCGGGATATTTTCGATGACAGGTTCTTTCTCGTTGCGCTTGAAAAGCACGAACTTGCTGCCGATGACCTGAACGACATCAGCGCCTGTCTTTTCAGCAATGGCATCAGCGGCTTCCCTTGCCGTCCATCCCGAATTATCGAGAACTTTCAGCTTGATAAGCTCTCTTTTGCGGAGTGCTTCTGCGATATCGCTGCACATAGCATCGGTCACGCCGCTCTTGCCGACCTGATAGATAGTGTCATATGTTGAAGCGATACCTCTGAGGTATGCTCTCTGTTTGCTTGTTAACATTCAATCACCGTTTCTTTCTTTAAGGAATTGGTACAGACAGCGAAGTGCCGCACCTCTGTGGCTGATATCATTTTTTTCGTCGGCTGACATTTCAGCGAGAGTTTTTTCGCCGTAAAGGAACACAGGGTCATAGCCGAAGCCGTTTGTCCCCCTCTGTTCAAAGCCGATCTTTCCCCTGCATTCGCCGTTCATTGTATGAGTGCCGTTTTCGTCGATATATGCGATGGTACAGCAGAAAGCCGCCGAACGCTCATCGTCGGGGATATCTTTCATTTCGTCAAGGAGTTTTGCACATTCCTGACCTTTCGGGGCATATCTTGCGGAATACACGCCCGGTCTGCCGTCAAGAGCATCAACGCAGAGACCGCTGTCGTCGGCAATGGTCGGCATATGAACAGTATCATAAACAGCTTTTGCCTTTATTACGGCATTTTCCGCAAAAGTCACGCCGTTTTCGTCAGGCTCGCAGTCTGCCCCTGCCTCACGCTGAGAGAGCACTTCAATGCCAAGCGGCGCAAGTATCTCACGGGCTTCACGCAGCTTATTTGCGTTGTTTGTAGCCATTACAAGCTTATTTATCATCGTCATCCTTGCCCTTTCTGCCGAAAAGTCTGCTGAAGAAACCACGCTTTTTCTTCTTTTCAGGTTCTTCCTCTGTATTTTCAGCGGCTTCTTCACTTTCAGCCTCGGAGTTTTCAACGTTTTCAACAGGCTCGTTGTCAGGCATACTGTCAGCCGGAGTCTCATTTTCCTCAGTCTCAACAGCTTCAGTTTCAACTACCTCTGTTTCAGGCTCAGTCTCAACAGCTTCAGGTTCAATTACCTCTGTCTCAGGCTCAGCTTCAACGGTTTCAGGTTCAATTACCTCTGTCTCAGGCTCAGTCTCAACAGTTTCAGGTTTAATTACCTCTGTCTCAGGCTCAGCTTCAACGGTTTCAGGTTCAATTACCTCAGTCTCCGGCTCATTTTCAACAGTTTCAGGTTCAATTACCTCAGTCTCCGGCTCATTTTCAACAGTTTCAGGCTCAGCTTCGGCAGTTTCAGGTTCATTATCCTCTGTTTCAGACTCGATCTCATCCGATTCATCTGCAATTTCCGGCTTCTCGTCATCATCTTCATCACTTTCACGTTCAGGCATTGACGAGAACAGTGCATCAACGAACATACGGCTGTCAAACGGCTGTAAATCGTCGATTTTTTCGCCTACGCCTATCATCTTGACAGGAATGCCGAGTTCATTCTTTATCGAGATAACGATACCGCCCTTAGCCGTACCGTCGAGCTTGGTGAGAACGATACCCGTAATTGGCGCAGTTTCGCTGAAAAGGCGAGCCTGACTTACGGCATTCTGACCTGTTGTGGCATCAAGAACGAGGAGCACCTCACGGGAGCTTTCGGGAGCTTTTTTGTCGATAATTCGGTTGATTTTTGCAAGTTCCTCCATAAGGTTCTTCTTATTGTGAAGTCTGCCTGCGGTATCGATAATTACAACATCGCACTTTCTTGCCTGAGCGGCATCGAGAGCATCATACACAACAGCACCCGGGTCAGAACCCTCGGTATGCTTGACGATATCGACACCTGCACGCTCAGTCCAGACCTGTAACTGTTCGATAGCGGCGGCACGGAACGTATCAGCGGCGGCAACGAGGACTTTCTTGCCCTCCTCCTTGAACTGGTGGCTGAGTTTGCCGATAGTTGTTGTCTTGCCTGCGCCGTTTACGCCGATAACCATGATAACGGCAGGTGAAACGCTGAGGTCAAGGCCTGTATCGTCGCCCATCATTTCGGAGATAACCTCGTGGATAAGCTCCATTATCTCCTTCGGGTCGGTAATTCCACGTTCCTTGATCTTCTTGCGGAGCTGTTCGCATATCTGCTCGGAAGTTTCAACGCCGATATCACTCATTATCATCTGTTCTTCGAGTTCCTCGAAAAGTTCGTCGTCAATGACAGTAAACTTATTGAGCACACGCTGGATACCGCCGAACAGGAAATCCTTGGTTTTTTTGAGTCCCTGGGCAATTTTCTGAATTAATCCCATAATTATCCTCCTAAGTTTCAGATTCAGCCTCGCCCTGGAAGTCCACCTGTTCCATTTTCAGGAGCTTGGAAATACCGTCCTCCTGCATGGTAACGCCGTAGAGGACATTAGCTTCCTCCATTGCACTGCGTCGGTGAGTTACAAGGACAAACTGAGTAGTGTCGGTAAAATTTTTAAGATATTGTGCATATTTTCTTACATTGACCTCGTCAAGCGCCGCATCTATCTCGTCAAGGATACAGAACGGTGCGGGACGAAGGCGTAAAATAGCGAAATATATGGCAATTGCCACGAAAGACTGCTCGCCGCCCGAAAGGGAAATAAGGTTTTTTATGACCTTTCCGGGAGGAGCAACGCTTATTTCAATACCCGATTCAAGTACATTATCAGGCTCAGTCAGGATGAGTTCAGCCGAACCGCCGCCGAAAAGCTCCACGAAGATCTCCTTGAAGTTTGAATTTATCCTGCGGAAACTTTCTGCGAAAATTCGGCACATTTCACCTGTAAGGTCAACGATTATGCGTTCAAGTTCGCTCTTGGATTTTCTGACATCCTCGATCTGTGCGGACATGAATTCATATCGCTCTGACACCTCACGGTACTCCTCGATAGCATCGACATTGACGCTTCCGAGGGCACGGATGCTGTTTTTAACTTCCGCAAGCTGTCTCTGTGCTGCGGACACATCATCAAGCTTATCTGCAAGCTGAACAGCCTCTGAACGTGTGAGCTGATATGTCTCCGAGAGCTGATGTATAATGCCGTCGGACTCATGAAGAACCGCTTCACGGCGTTCATCGAGCCTTGTTATCTCAGCCGAGAGCTTTTCCTTTGCAACGTTTATCTCCTTGAGGCCTTTTTGCATCTCATTGACAAGACGTGTCTGCTCTGTGTGGACAGTCTGATATCTGGTTATCTCATCGTTATAGGCTTTCACATTGCCCTTGAAGCTGTCGAGTTTTGCCTTAATATCGGCAATTGCGGCTTCTTTCTCCGAAATTATCTCCTTCTGGCGGAAGATGTCCTCCTCATAGCGGTGACCGCTGTATTTCAGTTCTTCGAGACTGCGCTCTGCATGGGAAATTTCGCCTTCCTGAGCCTGAATATCCTTTGCAAGCTCCATTCCACGAATTTTGAGACCCGATAGTTTTTCCGAAAGTCCGGCACGTTTCAGACGTAGCTTTTCACGTATCTCGTTGCTCTGAGCGATCTTCAGCTCTGCATCGACGATCTGCTTTTCAACGTCAGCCAGAGCCTTTTCGGAATCGGCAATAGTCTGCTGAGACTGAGCAATGGTCTGCATCGCATCATCTACGAGTTTTCCCGAATTTTCGGACTGTGCGGACATCTGCTCAATAAGTGACGCAAGGCTTGAAAGCTCTGCATTGAGCCTTATTTTCTCGGCATCACAGCGGCTTATCTCCTCTTTCAGCGATTCGGTGTCGTAGCTGAGCTTAGTACTTTCGGCACGGAGCTTTTCGGAATTTGCGCTGAGAACGTCCTTTTTCTTCGATAATTCGGCAATTTCCGCATCAAGCACATCGATCTCGTTCTTACGAGTGATAATGCCGCCTGAGCGCTGAGCCGAACCGCCGGTGAACGAACCGCCTGCGTTGATGACCTGACCGTCGAGAGTTACTATCTTGAATTTGTAGCCGTATTTTTTGGCTATAACAGTGGCAGAATCGATATCCTCGGCAATTACGATACGTCCTAAAAGCGAGGCGATAATGCCGCTGAATTTGCTGTCATATGTTACGATGCGGCTTGCATTTGCCACAAAGCCCTCGCAGTTTTCAAGCCCGTTTTCACGCAATTCATAGCCTTTTACAGAGGTTATCGGAAGAAAAGTCGCACGTCCGCCCTTCTGCTCCTTGAGGAAGCGGATACAGCGTTTTGCGATGTCCTCATTTTCGACGATGATATTCTGCATAGCGCCGCCGAGAGCTGTCTCCACGGCAACGGCATACTGCTGTTCAACGCCGATATTCTGGGCGACAGTACCCAAAATTCCGCCGAGTCTGCCCTGTTTTGCGGCTTTGAGGACTTGCTTGACACTGCCCGTGAAGCCTTCCATATTGTTTTCGAGGTCGCTGAGGATCTTTCGTCTCTGCTGTCTGTCCTTCAGCTCATAGATTACCTTCTCAAACTCATTTTTTGCCTGTTCAAAGCTTTCTCTGCGTGATTTGCAGAGTTTTTCCATGCCGCTGAGCTTGTTTGCGAGCGACTGGGCATTCTCGGAATTCAGCCTGAGTGCCTCCTGATTTTCGGCGGACCGGTTCTGATATTCTTCAAGTTTTTTGCCGATATCGGAGTTATTTTCCTGCAATTCTTCAAGCTTGCGGCGCTGTTCTGCGATGGTTTTTTCAGCGGATTCACAAGCAAATTTATATTCACTTTGTTTAATGTATAAACTGTTTACTTCACTGCCTGTTTTGTCAGCATTTTCGCCAAGTTCAGCGTTTTCAGCCTCTGCATCGGCAAATTCCTGTTCTGTCTGAGCGATGATTTTTTCAAGTTCAGAACGCTTATTTTCAAGTTCTGATATTTTATTTTCGGCAGTTTTACGCTCTTTTTCGAGCTTTTTTCTCACGCCGTCGGCATCCGAGATATTCTGCCGTGCAGTTTCGATAGCCTCATTACAATGGCGGATATCGTTCTCAAAAACGGCGATCTCCGACTTCATATCCGAGGCGGACTGCTCCTCCTCAAGCATTTTTTTGCGTATCTCGTCCTGTTTTATGGTACTTTCCTGCATTTTTCGGATGGCGTCCTGAATTTTCTGCTCCTCACGCTGAATGTCATTCTCAACATTTTCGTATTCGTTGCGGCTGATGAGAATTTTTTCGTCGAGCGAAGCAAGCTTTGATTTAAGCTCATCAAGACGATTCACCCACACGGAAATCTCCAGTTTTTTGCGCTGTTCAGCCAGTTTCACGAACTTCTGAGCCTTTTCGGACTGAGTTTTCAGCGGCCCGATGCGGCTTTCAAGTTCAGCTAAAATATCGGTGAGACGGACGAGATTTTCCTGTGCGGCAGTAAGCTTGCGTTCAGCCTCGACCTTTTTATAGCGGAATTTCGAGATACCTGCGGCTTCCTCGAAAATATCACGCCTTTCGTTGCTTTTTGCACCTACAATTTCAGCGATACGTCCCTGACCTATAATAGAGTAACCGTCACGTCCGAGACCTGTATCCATGAAAAGCTCGTTAATGTCCTTCAGACGGCAGGATTTTCCGTTTATCATATACTCGCTCTCGCCGCTTCGGTAGAGTTTTCTTGTGACAGCTACCTCCTCCCCGAGGTCAGGGAGAGTCTTGTCTGAATTGTCGATATTCAGCGTAACAGCGGCAAATCCCATAGGTTTTCTTGCAACAGTACCGGAAAAAATAACGTCCTCCATTTTGTTTCCTCTGAGAGTCTTGGTAGACTGCTCTCCGAGAACCCAGCGCACCGAGTCGCCGATATTACTTTTTCCGCTGCCGTTAGGTCCGACTACCGCCGTCAGACCTTTGTCAAAGGTCAGACCTATTTTATCGGGAAAGGACTTAAAGCCCTGTATTTCCAGTGATTTAAGGTACAATCGCTCACCTCCAAAAAATATAATAAACGTCATAGCCATATACACCGGAGTCCAGAAAGGTGCAGACCTCTTTGGCAAGTGGTGTACGAAGGAAACGGAGTTTCCCTGAAAAGCAGTAAACCGAGCGAAGCAATGGTTTACGGACTCTCCTCTGCCCCACCCTCGGCTGAGGAGTGTGCAGCTCCCCAGACCACCGCAGTATGGGCTTCGCCCTTTTTAACTACGCAGCCTGCATTTATAAATCGGAACCTCGTCATTTCCGACAATTTTTATGTTAATACCTTTATCCTTAAAATAAAGAACATTTGCCTTTTTCTGTCCGACCGCTTTGCTGATGCATTTCGGGCACACCTCAATCGTCGCATCACCGCTGATACCCTCGCACTTTTCGGCTATTTCACGGCGATAAATATACATCTCGCACAGTTCACGGAATGCAGGATGATAGTAGCCTGCGACCATATCCGTCTCCACAAATTCAGAGGCATGGAGACCGCACTTTATGACGTTTATCCCCGAATTACCGAAGAAAATCATCAGTTCGGCACAGAACCGCACCATATCGTCAAGCGGTATCATATCGTACTTGCCGTCAATAAAAAGCTGACCAAGTTTAGTATTTTTCAGCACGACAACAGGGTAAATACGAACTGTATCAGGCTTAATTCCGGCTATTTTCCGGGCAGTATCCATATCATCATCAATACTGCTCATATAGAGTCCGGTCATCATCTGCAAGCCAAGCTCAAAACCGTACTCACGGATAAGGCGGCTCGCATTCACCACATCAGCCGCCGAATGGCCACGCTCATTTGCAGCAAGAACAGTGTCATTCATGGACTGTGCCCCAAGCTCAATTGCCGAAACACCGTACTTTTTCAGTATTCCGAGCACCTCGCCGTCAATACAGTCGGGACGTGTGGAACAGCGGATGCCGCTGAATTTTCCTTCACCCACAAACTCCGAAGCGGCGGTCAGCAGTTCAAGCATATAATCACGGGGAATAGCCGTAAAACTGCCGCCAAAGAACGCTATTTCGGTATTTTCGGGCGAACTCACCTCTGCAAGTGCCCTGCGGCAGATATCACGCACCTCATCGCCGTCAGGAAGATGCTCCGCACCGCTGATGGTATTCTGGTTGCAGAAACTGCACATATGCGGACAGCCGACGTGCGGTATATAAATCGAGATATTACTGTGTTTCATAGCCCATAAGTTCGAGCGCTTCCTTTGCGGCAAGCTGTTCGGCTTCCTTCTTGCTTTTGCCCTTGCCCTTGCCGATGACCTGCGAATTCAGGCACACCTCAACGACAAAGCGCTTGTTATGGTCGGGACCTTCCTCACCGATGAGGACATATTCCACCTTTTCCTCGGGATTTTTCTGGACGATTTCCTGCAAAAGCGTCTTGAAATCGTCGAAAACAGGCTTTTTGGACACTTTGATATCCTCCGGCATGAAGCGCAGGATATGCTTTGCAGCCGGAGCCATGCCGCCGTCAAGGTAAATTGCGGCGATAACAGCCTCGAAAGCATCGGCAAGAATGGACGGCCGCTCTCTGCCGCCTGTATTTTCCTCGCCTTTTCCAAGAAGAAGAAATTCACCGAGCTGTATCTTCTTTGCAAAAACGTGGAGGGATTTTTCGCAGACGAGCGATGCACGGAGCTTTGTGAGGTCACCCTCGGGCACGTTGAGATTTTTGTAGAGATAGTCCGAAACTACGATGGAAAGCACGCTGTCACCGAGAAATTCCAGTCTCTCGTTGCTGCCGTTCGCACGTTTTCTCTCGTTGGCATACGACGAATGGGACAGCGCATGGTGGATAAGCTCCTTATCCTTGAATGTATAGCCGATGATCTGCTCAAATTCTTCGATTTTTTTCATTTTTTACTCCTTTTCATCAGCGGCAAGTTTAGCAACATAGGCTTCGATTTCGCCTGTAACATTGCCCTCAACGCATCTCTTTGCCTGTCTTACGGCATTGAAAAACGCTGTCCTGTCGGAGCTTCCGTGAGCCTTGATAACGGGCTTTTTCACGCCGAGGAGAGCCGAGCCGCCGACCTCTTTGTAGTCCATCTGCTTACGGAATTGATTGATTTTTTTAATTGAAAACAGTGCACCTATCTTGCCTGCGCCCGAAAAGATCCACTTCATCTTGCCTGCAAAGAACGAGCCCATGCCCTCATAGAGTTTAAGGGCAATATTTCCCGTAAAACCATCGGTTACGATAACCTGAACATCGCCGTCGGTCATATTTCTCGCCTCGATATTTCCTGCAAAATTCAGCCCCGACTTCTCTAAAAGCTTATAGGTCTCGATCTCAAGGTCACGTCCCTTTGTCTCCTCAGCGCCGATATTCAGCAGTCCGACCTTCGGATTTTGAATGCCCATGACCTTTTCCATGTACGCACAGCCCATCATAGCGAACTGGACGAGCATTTCCGGACGGCATTCGGTATTTGCGCCTGCGTCGGTTAGGAGAATGCTTCCCTTTGCGGCAGGCATGACGGGTGACGGAGCGATACGCTTAATGCCTTTGATACGCTTGACGATGAAGGTCGCACCCATGACCAGAGCACCTGTACTTCCTGCGGAGACAAATGCATCGCCCTTACCCTCTGCAAGAAGGCTCAGACCGAGTGCCATCGAGGAATTTTTTCCCGATTTTATAATTTCCTTCGGTTCTTCATGTATATCAAAAACATCATCTGTATGCACTATTTCTATGCCGTCGAGAGATATTGAATTCTCCTCGGCGCACTTTTTAATTTTGGTTTCACTGCCTGTGAGAATGATATTCACACCAAGCTCACGGACTGCTCTTGCACAGCCGTAAACGACCTCCAGAGGGGCATTATCCCCTCCGAAAGCATCAACAATAACTTTCACTGCCAACTCTTTTCAGCTCCTTTTCGAGAGCCTCAACGGCTCTTTCAGCATAAGCCATATATTTTTCTTTTTTATCTCTTATCTTTAGTCCGATGTCGGGAAGAATACCCATATTAGCGCCCATAGGCTGGAATTTTCCGTTGTTGAATGTGTCACTTATATAAGCTGAAAGCGCACCTGTCATTGTCTCTCGTGGGAGGACAATCGGTTCAAGTTCCAGAAGTTTTCGGGCACAAGCCATGCCTGCGATAATGCCGCTTGCCGCCGACTCCATATAGCCCTCAACACCTGTTATCTGACCTGCAAAGTAAATTTCAGGGTGCTCACGCATTGAGAAGTCGGAATTCAGAAGTACCGGGCTGTTTATGAATGTATTCCTGTGCATCACGCCAAACCGCATGAATTCGGCATTTCCGAGTCCCGGTATCATCGAAAAGACACGTTTCTGCTCACCGAATTTCAGGTTTGTCTGGAAGCCGACAAGGTTAAAAAGCGTACCCTCGCTGTTTTCACGGCGGAGCTGAACTACTGCATACGGTCTCCTGCCTGTTTTCGGGTCATCTATGCCCACAGGCTTCATCGGGCCGAATCTCATGGTATCAACGCCACGTGAAGCAAGCTCCTCGATAGGCATACAGCCCTCGTAAACGCTGAAAGGGTGAGTCTCGAAGTCTTTAAGCTGAACCCTCTCCGCACCGACAAGAGCGGTATGGAATTCAAGGTATTCCTCTTTGTTCATTGGGCAGTTTACATAATCAGCATCACCTCTGTCATAGCGTGATGCATAAAAAGCTTTGTCCATATCGAGACTTTCAGCGGTCACGATAGGAGCTGCAGCATCGTAGAAACTGAGTCCCTCGCCGCAAAGCTCACGAATTTTTTCAGCCATAGCCCCCGATGTAAGCGGACCTGTGGCAATAATTACCGTACCTTCGGGAATTTCAGTAACCTCACCGCCGATGACCTCGATGTTCTTATGCGACCTGATTTTTTCGGTGACAGCATCGGAAAATTTCTCACGGTCAACCGCAAGAGCGCCGCCAGCCTCAACGGAATTTGCCTTGGCACAGGGCACAGTAAGCGAACCGAGCATTTCCATTTCATGTTTGAGCAGACCTGCGGCGGATTCAAGACGTGCGGCTTTGAGCGAATTTGAGCATACAAGCTCCGCAAAACCGCTGTACTTGTGGGCAGGCGAATATTTTTCAGGCTTCATTTCATAGAGTTTCACGGAAATTCCTGCCTGAGCGAGCTGCCATGCTGCCTCACAGCCTGCCAGTCCCGCACCTATAACACTTACAGTGTGACTCATTTTTTCAGCTCTCTTTCATAGCCGCAGCCTTCATTTTCACAGACGAGTTTTCCCGATTTACCGCCCTTTGTAAAGAGATTTTTTCCGCACTGAGGGCATTCCTCCTTAGTCGGGACGTTCCATGTCATGAAGCTGCAGTCGGGGTATCCCTCGCAGCCGTAGAAACTTCTGCCCTTCTTGGATTTTTTGAGCAGCATACGTTTACCGCAGCGTGGGCATTTTCCGTCGGCTTCAACGACGATCTTCTTTGTATTGCGGCAGTCAGGGAAGCCGGGGCAGGCATAGAATTTGCCGTATTTGCTGTACTTGATGACCATATTCTTGCCGCAAAGCTCGCATATTTCATCGGTCTCCTCGTCGGGCACTTTCACTCTTTTGCCGTCCATAGCCTCCTCGGCTTTTTTGAGCGTTTCGGAGAAATCGTCGTAAAATTCGTGGAGAGTGCTCACCCAGTCCTTTGAGCCGTTTTCGACCTCATCGAGATTATTTTCCATATCAGCGGTGAATTTAGCGTCAACTATCTTATTAAAATGGTCTTTCATCAGATCAGTGATGACCTCGCCGAGATTTGTCGGTTTAAGGGCTTTTCCCTCGTGCTCAACGTAGCGGCGTGACGTAATCGTGGTGATAGTCGGTGCATAGGTAGACGGTCTGCCGATGCCGTTTTCTTCGAGCGCCTTGATAAGCGAAGCCTCGGTAAAACGTGCAGGCGGCTGTGTAAAATGCTGATTTCCTGCGATGGATTTGAGTTTCAGCTTGTCGTCCACTTTGAGTTCGGGCAGCATTTTCTTCGAGCCTTCGTCGGTATCGCTTGTTTCAACGTAGAGCTTCATGAAGCCGTCGAACTTGACGGAGTAGCCTGATGCTCTGAAAGTACAGCCGTTTGCCTCGATATCGGCGGAAACTGTGTCAAGGAGGGCATTTGCCATCTGGCTTGCTATAAAGCGCTCCCAGATAAGCTTATAGAGACGATACTGGTCTGAGGAAAGGCTGCTCTTGACTCTTTCCGGCGTAAGGTCGGGAGTTGACGGACGTATAGCCTCGTGAGCATCCTGAGCATTGCTTTTGGATTTGAAGGTTCTCGGCTCTGGCGGCAGATATTCCTTGCCGTAGACAGTCTCAATATACTGGGCAGCAGCGGCTTTTGCCTCGTCGGAGATACGCAGGCTGTCGGTTCTCATGTAGGTGATAAGACCAACTGCACCCACGCCCTCAACGTCAACACCTTCATAAAGCTCCTGAGCGGCTTTCATGGTACGTTTTGCGGCGAAACTGAGCTTTTTGGAGGCCTCTTGCTGCAAAGTCGAGGTGATGAACGGCGGCGACGGCTGTTTCTTTGTAACACGTTTTTTAACTGATTTTACGAAATATTCTGCATTTTCGAGACGTTTAAGGATATTGTCAGCATCGGTCTGGTTCGGTATTTCGAGCTTTTCGCCGTCAACAGCGACGAGTGCGGCATCGAATACACGGCGTGATGACGGAGCTGTGAATGTCGCATCGATAGACCAGTACTCCTTCGGAACGAATTTGCGTATCTCGTTTTCACGGTCAACAACAAGGCGGACAGCGACTGATTGTACACGACCTGCGGACAGTCCACGCTTGACCTTTTTCCAGAGGAACGGGCTGAGTTCATATCCGACCAGACGGTCAAGGATACGTCTTGCCTGTTGAGCGTTAACGAGGTCTATGTCGATCTTATGCGGATCGTTCATGCCGTTTGTAACGCCTGTTTTTGTTATTTCATTGAACGCAACACGGTTGTTTTCATTCATATCAAGTTTAAGCATTTGCGCTATATGCCATGATATAGCCTCACCCTCACGGTCAGGGTCGGTTGCGAGATATATCTTATCGCATTTCTTGGCACGTTTTTTCAGTTCCTTGATAACGTCCTCTTTGCCCTTCATATCGGTATACTGCGGCTGGAAGTCATGCTCCTTGTCAACGCCCATTTTCGATTTCGGAAGGTCACGGATATGTCCCATAGAAGCAATTACCTCATAACCCGAACCAAGATATTTCTGAATTGTTTTTGCCTTTGCAGGCGACTCAACTATTACTAAATCTGACATTATATTTTCCCCTTACTGGCATAATTCAAACATTTTTCCCGGAAGCGAAATTATAATTCCGAGTATCTCAAGCTCTGTAAGCTCGGAAAGCAGTTCAGCCGTATTTATGCCGAGTTTACTGCCTATTTCATCGATATGGAGCTTTCCTGCGCTTAATTCCCTGATAATGTTCTGCTGGAGCATAGGAAGTGAACCATACTGCTGGATATCAGGTTCACTTTTTGCATTTTGTGAATGATGTTTTGTATGTTCTGTCTTTTGTGGGCGGACATTGATGTCTTTATTTTTGATAATTTTTGCACTTCTGCCCTCACGGATTATACCTGACTCCCTGCCTGAAAACATAGTATTCAGCGTGTCACGTATCTCCATATCGACCGGACTGCCGATTTTGAAGCAGTCAAGGATATCATTAGCACGGTAGAGTGGCAGCGAACCTTCTTCAAGAAGCTGAATATTGCCTCCGTAGCGGCTGTCAAAGATATCGGCAGGCGGAACAACGAATATCTCCCTGCCCTCCTCTGAGGCGAGATTTGCCGTCAGGAGCGAACCGCTTTTGAGCGATGCCTCGAAAACTGCGGCAACTCTGCCGAGAGCGGCAAGAATACGGTTGCGCCCCGGAAAATTTCTCGGCAGCGGAGAAGTCTCAGGCGGATACTCTGAAATAAAAATTCCGCCTGCGTCAAGAATTTTTTCCCTGAACTGCATATTCGGCTTAGGATAGGCAACATCAACACCGCAGCCAAGTACGCAGACCGTAGGTTTGCCGCTGTCAGCAGCAGCAAGGTGCGATGTGATATCGATACCTACGGCAAAACCGCTTATGATAACAACATTTTTCAAGGCAAGCTCACTGCATACCTCCCTGCACACCCTCAGACTGTAATCTGATGCATTGCGGGTACCAACGGCTGTCAGCGTCCTTGAAGAAACAAGGCATGAAGAATTGCCTGTATAATACAGCACCGCAGGCGGATTAAAAAGATGCCTGAGCTGAACCGGATATACTGCGTCTGAATAGCCTATCACGCCAATATTTTTGCGTGAGTACTCGGCAATATCGCTTTCAGCCTTTTCGATTTTGACAGATTTGCATTTTTCACGTTCTTTTTCACTTAGAACGATGTTTACATTCCCCTCCGAGAGAGCCATGAACGCCTCGTGAGCATTCGGAAAAAGGCACATTACCTCCCAGATACGGCGGCTTCCGACACCGAAAACCATTGACAGCCAGAGCCAGTACTTAGTCTCATTCATAAAATCAGCCCCCTGTTTACCTTATTTTCACATTTCCTTTTTTCCGGGGCAAACCTTTCTGAGGAAAGGTTCTTCCCCGGGCATTATTTTTTCAGTTCCCACATTAAAATTCCCGCAGCCATAGCGGCATTCAGAGAATTTATATTTCCGTTCATCGGAATGGTTATCCTGCGAGTACACCGCATGGACACATCCCGTGGCAGACCATTTCCCTCATTACCGATGAATACAGCCTGTCTGCCCATAAAATTGAAGCCTGTAACCTTTTCAGCGTCCTTGTCAATAACGGCAGCCGATGACTCCACGCCGTTTTCCGCAAGCATCTCAAACAGCCTGTCGGTATCATTTTCAGTCATGATATCCATACGGAAAACAGAACCCATAGTCGAGCGTATCACTTTCGGACTATAAAGCTCACAAGTTCCCGAAAGGATAATGCCGTTGATGCCGAGAGCATCAGCAGTACGGATTATCATGCCAACATTTCCGGGGTCCTGCAAGCCATAGAGAACGACATATCGCCCGTTATCGGCAAAATTCAGCTTTTTCTCCACAGGAATGCGGCATATTGCGAACACGCCCTGCGTATTTTCGGTCGAAGCGATTCTGTTTCCAAGTTCATTTGAAATAACAAGTATTTTTGTATCTCTCAAATCAGCCTGAACCCAGTCTGCGCCGAGTTTTTCAAATGCATTTTTCGTAAAGATAAGATGCGAAATACCGGCATTTTCACGGACAGCATCCTCAACTATCCTCACGCCCTCCAACACGAATAAGCCGTACTGAAGTCTTTCTTTTTTCGAGGAAGAAAGCTTCTGATACAGCTTGATAACGGGATTATCTTTTGATGTTATAATATTTTCCAAAACTGCACCCCCGATACTATCCAAAAGGCGAATATATTTCGTCAAACAAGGGCTGTCGAGGACGCCAGCCCCTACATTCAGGCTATCCTGCGTCAACTTTTTGTAGGGGACGGCGTCCCCGACGTCCCCTGAAAGATCAATCTGAAATGCACAGCATGAACAGCAGTGCTGCACATTATAGTTACTCAGTATAATATGCGATATACCGAGGAATATGCGGATTAATAAAAACACGCTCTTAATTTAATAAAAGCGTGTTTATAATTCAGATTAAAGAGCAGCCTTAGCCTTCTCAACGATAGCTGTGAAGCCAGCAGCGTCTGTGATAGCGATCTCAGAGAGCATCTTTCTGTTAAGAGTAATGCCAGCCTTCTTGCAGCCGTTCATGAATGTAGAGTAGTTCATGCCGTTGATCTTAGCAGCAGCAGAAATTCTTGTGATCCAGAGCTGTCTGAACTGTCTCTTCTTCTGCTTTCTTCCAACGTAAGCATAGTTGCCTGACTTCATGACAGCCTGTTTAGCCATCTTGAAGTGTTTGCTCTTTGAGCCCCAGTAGCCCTTAGCAAGCTTTAAAGTCTTATTTCTTCTCTTGCGAGTCATCATTGCACCTTTAATACGTGCCATAGTCTTTTACCTCCAAAAATGAAATTACCGAAAACCGATTATTGTTCCCTGCGGATATGTCCGCTTACGAATTAAAGATAAGGAACGAGCTTCTTGATTGTAGGAGCGTTTGTGCAGTCAGCAACGCCTGCGTTACGAGCAATTCTCTTACGCTTTGTATCCTTCTGAGTGAGTCTGTGTCTCTTGTTTGTGTGCTGATACTTAACCTTACCGGTTCCTGTAATCTTAAAACGCTTTTTTGCGCCTGAGTGAGTTTTAACCTTAACCTTTGCCATTTTATGATCCTCCTTACTTAGCGGCCTTTGGTGAGACGAACATTACGATGCTGCGTCCTTCCATCTTAGCCGGCTTTTCCACAGTGCCGACAGCCGAAACTGCTTCCTTGAAACGCTCAAGCAGCTCATCGCCGAGCTGTGGATGGGCAATAGCTCTTTTGCGGAATCTGACTGATACCTTGAGTTTGTCTCCGCCCTCTAAAAATTTTACAGCCTGATTGACCTTTGTTTCAAAGTCATGAGTGTCAATTGTGGAGAACATTCTGATCTCCTTGATTGCGACAACTTTCTGGTTTTTCTTGGCTTCCTTTTCACGCTTCTGCTGTTCAAAGCAATACTTTCCGTAGTCCATAATACGGCATACAGGCGGTGTTGCCTGCGGAGCGATTTTTACGAGGTCAAGATCTTTTTCATAAGCCATCTGCTGTGCTTCTTTAGCTGATAATACACCGAGCTTAGTTCCGTCAGCGTCGATTACGAGAATTTCCTTATCTCTTATTTCTTCGTTGATCTGCAGTTCCTGTTTGCTAATCGTCATGCACCTCCAAGCGATTAATATAAAACAAAAATGAGTGCAGAAAATATCCGCACTCATACAATACATCGATAATTCACATGGCGCTTGCCATGTATTTATTAACATATTGACCGTTTCAGCATTGCCCGACGGTGAGAACGCATAGTTCTGCTTTGTTTACTCATAAAGTATACACTGTTCTGCACGATTTGTCAAGCTTTTTTCTGATTTTTGTCATTTTGTACAGTGCTGTCATCACATTCGCCGTCTTTTTTAGAAGTAAATTCCTTTATTTTTTCCCACAGCGCAAGTTTCAGCCTGTACTTTTTCGGCTTTTTCATTATGTCACGTTCTTTTTCGGTAAAATATTCGTCCTCGGTTTTCTTATTGTCGGTCACATCGCTGGCGGCAGGCAGACAAAGCGGCGGATACATCACACACCACCAGTTATGCCCTTTTGCCTCACCTATTTCAATACGCAGAGCACGATATTTCCCTGCGGGCATTGTTATATCACCGTATTCACGCTCATCAAAACCGATATCCTCAATTGCTGCCCTGACGGGATAATAACAGCCGTATTCTTCAAGGGTTATTTCAGCGAGAGTCTCAATGTCACGCAGTTTGTTTGTGGCATTTTCCTCGGCTTCGTCAAGGTCATGCGCTCCCGAAAGTATGCCGCTGTCAAGCAGTGCATCACGCACTTTCAGCTTCATGTTCTGGTCAAATTCACTGTCGGAATTGGCAAGGATATGCAGTCTCAGAACATTCTGCCGCAGTCCGTCAAAAGCCAGCCCGTCAGCGATAAGCGAGCCTATGTTTGATATAAGTATCGTCAGTATCAGCGCCGCCGACATCAAAGAGAATAAATGCTTTTTCATTTCAGTCACCTCATAAATGAGTATAGACCGAATTTTCCGCATTATTCACCCGATACAAAATTATCGGCACTTCCTGTGATACATCCGTTTTTCTGAGGGAAACCCTTTTGAAAAAGGGTTCTCCCTCAGACTCCCTTCCTAAAACTTTCAGTATTAGTGGATGTCATACCTGACATATGTCAGGTGTGACATCCACCATTATATTAAAAGTCTTTGGAAAGGGGTTCGGGGAAGAACCTTTCCTCAGAAAGGTTTGCCCCGAAAAAAGCGGACGTATTGCAGAAGTGCCGATAAATTATGTTTCCGGAAGTGATGGGATAAGTTCGAGGAGGAACTTCTGGATAGCGAGGCCGTCGAGGTTTGTTACGCCGTCGCCGTTGCCTGCACAGTCAGCATTTGCCCATCCCTGTTCTGTGATATGAGACTTATCCGAGCCGTTAAGACCGTACTTAGGCGAGTTTACGAGAGCCTGCATTATCATAACTGTATCAGCAAGGTTGATCTTGCCGTCGCAGTTTGCATCGCCGACGAGAGTAGCCTTTGTTGATGAACTCGGTCCGCCCTCTGTAGGACCGTGACTTGATTTTGCAGTAGTTGTTGTGTTGCCTTCATAATCATATGAAGGAACATAAACTGTTGTAGTATCGGAAGTTGGTCTTGAAACCGGTGTTGTAACGCCTGTTGTAGTTGTTGTAGATGCAGCCTTTGTAGTTGTTGAAGTCTGTGTTGTTGACTGCTTTGCAGTTGTAGTCTTTGTTGTTGTGATCTTTGTAGTTGTGGTCTTCTTGGTTGTTGTTTCAACAGGAGCTTCCGCCGGAACAGAACCGTCAGGCTCTATACCGCCTACGAGAACGCCGTCAGCGTAAACGCAGATGTGGTCATTTCTCTTTTCAACGCCGTTTGCAAAGAATGCATCGTCCTGAGTATAAACTTCGAGTTCCTCATAAGACCAGTCATTCTTCGGATTCCATGTATCGCCGTAGTACATACCAACGAGGAACTGATACTTCTTGCCTGAGTTAGCGATGCAGTAGCCGTCCCATGTTATTTCAGCATAGTAAACGTTCGGCATCTTGTCATACTTGATAAGCTTCTTTTCAAGAACGCCGTCTGCGCCTTCAACTTCGGTAGAAGACTGGTCATAAAGCTCGCTTACTGTAAGTCCGTCGATATTTGAAACCTCGCTGAGGTCATAGTAATAACGTACAGAGATCTTGTCGGCAGGCTTTGTTTCGCCTGTCATGACCTTGAAGGATACCTTTGTTACGCCTGCGTCATCGTGCGGATCGTCGATACCTGCGGCTTCTACCCAGTAGCCCTTAGCTCCGCCTTCGCCGCCTGCGCTTCCACGCTTTTCGTCCTCAGGAGGGAAATCAGGTGTAGGAGCCATGTCAGGTGTGCCGAAATACTCGTAAAGACCTGCACAAGCGCCAACGAATGCAGCGTTATAGTCGATTGTAACCTCGTTGCCTACCCAGTCGGAAGTAACGTCGGTATGTTTATCATCTCCGCCGGGGCCGCCTGCAAGAGCACCCCAGAGGATGTGTCTGTGCTCACGAGGGTCTTCTGCTTCGAGAAGTCCTGATGCTGCACGGTGGTGAGGATACTTGACAGCATTGTCGTTGTAGCCTACGATATAAGCACGGTTCATCGGGTTGTCGCCCATGATGTAGTGCATCTGATCCTGTGCCCATTCGCTGTATTCGGAAGGCTTGCCGTCATTCTTGTACTTGTCGAAAACGAGGGCGATGAGCTGCATAGCAGTGTTGTAACGTGCAGAGCCCCAGATCTGGAGGAATGCATAGCCTCCGGGAGTTTCAAGTCCCTTCCATACC